>JBJSYW010000162.1:0-4010 GCA_046089985.1 Chloroflexota bacterium | reverse complement strand
CGCCGTCGCCGTCACACCCTTGCCCTGCAGTTCCTCGGCCAGCGACTCCGTCAGCGACAGCACATAGGCCTTGGTGGCCGCATAGGTGGCCAGGCTGGGCACCGGCTGGAACGAGGCAATGGACGCGACATTGAGCACCCGGCCGCTGCCGCGCGCCGTCATGCCGGGCAGGAAGGCCCAGAGCATGGCACTCAGCCCCGCGACGTTGAGGTCGATCATGTCTCGTTGGGCCGTGGGCGCCATCGACACAAAAGCGCCCTGGCTCAGCACGCCGGCGTTGTTGACCAGTACATCGATGCGCCCAAAGCGCGCCGCCACATCGTCGATCCAGACCTGCACGGCCTGCCGGTCGGCCACGTTGACCTTGTAAAAGGCCGCGCCGCCGCCCAGGCGCTGCGCCAGGGCCTGCCCGGCTTCTTCGTTCAGGTCGCAGATGACAACCGCAGCGCCTTCTTCGCAGAAGCGCTCGGCGGTGGCGCGGCCGATCCCGGCTGCGCCGCCGGTTACCAGGCATACTCTGTCTTGGAGTCTCATCGGTCCTCTCTTCTATCGCCAGCCAAAACGGGGTATACTGCCAAACGATTTAACTATAGCACACTTGAGGACCAACCGATGCACCTGATTGACCTGGACGCCTGGCCGCGCCGCCGCCACTACGAACTGTTCCGCCGCTTCGACTACCCGCATTTCAACATGACCGCCCCGGTCGATGTGACCCGCTTCTACGCCGCAGTGAAGGCGCGCCGCGCTTCCTACACCATCGCCGCCATCTTCGCCGTCTCCACCGCCGCCAATCGCCTGGTCGAGTTCCGCTGGCGCATGCGCGGCGATCAGGTGGTGGAGCACGATACGGTCGACCCGGCCCCCACGCTGCTGGGCGACGACGACCTGTTCAGCTATTACTCGGTCCCCTATATCAATGACTATACGCAGTTCGCCGGACGGGCGCAGGCAGCCATCGAGCGCACCCGCCGCCAGCCTTCCCTGGCGGATGAGCCGGGGCGCGATGACTACCTGTTCCTCTCCGCCATTCCGTGGGTGTCGTTCACCGGCATCAGCCACCCGATCCACCTCAACCCCGATGACTCGACGCCGCGCATTTCGTGGGGCAAGCTGACCGGCAGCGCCGGGGCGCTGTCGATGCCGGTCTCAGTCCAGGTCAATCACGCTCTGGTCGACGGGGTGCATGTCGGTCGCTTTTACACCCTGCTGCAGACGCTGCTCGACGCGCCGGATTGGTTGGACGCCCACCCCGCCTGACCGGCTGCGGCGAGCGCGCCGCTCCACCCACTCATCACCCCCAAAAGCCGGCTGCCGCATCCTATCCGCCGCAGCCGGCTTTACAGAAATGTAATTTGCATCCGCAGAAGCGGAGTAGGGTTCGATGTTATCATTGGGCAATCTTATTGAGAAAGAGCAAAAGAGAACCCAAACCATGAAAAAGCAGTCGCTCCACCTGATCCTGGCCCTGATCTCCTGGGCCGTCTTTACCGTCATGGGCCGCCTCAGCGCTCAGAGCATCAGCCAGGGCTTCGCCCCGACCTCCGAATACCTGTTCTTCCTGTTCGCGCTGGCGATGTTCGTTGTCACCTGGGTGCTGGTGTTCAAAGAAGTCCACCACCTGGCCGATAACTGGAAGTAATCCCGGGCGCGGTTTACCGCCCGATCCCCCCTTCCAAGGCTCTCCCTCGCTGTTTCGCGGCGGGGGAGAGCCTCTGGTGTGGATTGCTGCACATGCTTTTCGGCCGACTGAGTGCGCCAGGCAGGCAGCCCCAGCTAGCGCCTGATCAGCGGCAGAAAGATCGATAGGTTTGGCGGTGACCAATACAGCGTGTACCAGTGCTGCGTCCCGTCAATCTCGACCACTTCCAGCCGATAGGCATACGGCTTCCGGGTCTGCACCCCGGCATCGCTCCATGCATACGCTGCTCCGATCAGCGCATCGTCCGCCCCCGGCAGGATCAGCGCTGGATTGAGCTTCAGCCACTGGTCGCCATCCAACTGGCGGTACACGTTGAAACCGGCCAGATCCAGCTCGGCCGCTGTCTCCCACCGCAGCAGCAGCCCGCTCTGCGGCGCGGCCTCCAGCTTGAACGACGCCATGGTTACCGCCGTGGGGCTGTTAACCCAACTGTAATCTTCCACCTCGCCGCCAAACACCACCCCATACGGCGCAAATTCTTGCGCATAATCGGCCGGATAGAGCCTGAAGCGCGCATAGATTGTCTGGGTGGTGGTATATGCATCGCCCACCTGGAATGACTTGGTTTGTCCCCCATCTGTAACCAGCCCCAGATCGACCGCCTCGCCGGGATCCAGCAGGCTGCTGTTATTGTTCCAGTCGAACCAGGCGTACAACCGTCCACTACCTGTGGCGGTGACCGTCAGGGTAACCTCCAGGCCACGCGTCCAGAGGTCCTCGGTTGCCCGTCGGATCCCATCGTTGTCACTGGGGAAACCGGCCATGCCATCGCCATCAGGGAGCACAGTCTGGCCCAGGTACAGTGTGTCGGTTACTACGTGGCGCGCCCCATCATCGGCCAACGTGCTGCTGCGATACACTGCCGGCAGGCTGCCGAAGTCCAGGCCGGATGACAGCCCCGCGTTCATTTCGCCATACTGCTGGTTGCTGGTCAGGGAGAGCAGCGGCGTCAACCCACTGGTGGGATCGGGACGGCTGTCGCCGGTTTGCGGGCTGAATAGATAACCGGCGGGTGCGCTAAAGCCGACCTGATACGCATTTGTGCCGGGCGGCAGGTTGGAAAAGCGATACACGCCGAGGGCGTCCGACAGGCTTTGCGCCACCTGGTCGTCTGCGTCGCCCCAGATGTTGTTGGCGCCGGCGTAATACAGCGTCACCTGGATATTGGCCAACGCCGGCTCGCCTTCGTCCTGGGCGCTGCTGCCGTTGTCGTCCCGCCAGACCAGCCCACTGACCACCCCGGTCGTCAGCGTCACCGTCGTCGGATCTCCGCTCTCGGCGGAAGTGGTTGGGTCATCGGTCGAAACACTGGCTGTATTGGCGCTGCTCACCTTGCCCTGGCTGCTCAACGCGGCCAACTGGAACGGCAGGCTGCTGTTGACCGTGACCTGATAGGTCACCGTAACTGAACCGCCAGACGACAGGCTGTCAAAGAGCACGCTGACGGCTGCATCCCCAAGCGCGCCGCCGCTCACCACGCTGCAAGCTGGATCGCAGGTCAGGCTGGATGGCAGCAGCGTGGTGTTGGCATCCGGGGTATTCAAATACCGCACCTGGTACGCGCTGTCGCTGCCGGTATTCCTGATCACAGCCTGGTATTGCAAGGTATCCCCGGGTGAAATTCCACCGCTGCTGTCTGCGTCAACGAATGGCAGCAGGCGGGAGGATGCGCCGCTGGCATCCAAAGCATCCAGATCGGCGGCCAGGCTGGTGATTGGGACCAACAGAAGGCTTTCGCTCCCTTCAACGGTTGTGCTCCCGTAGGCAGCGGAAGCGCTATTTTCGATGGTCGTCCCGGCCGCCGCGCCTGGATCGACGATGGCGTGCAGGGTATAGGTGATGCGCCCGCCGGCGCGGATGGCGGCGCTGTCAGTGATATCGCCGCTGCCATGCGCGCTACAGCTCGAGCCGCTCCCGGCGGTGCACATCCAGACCGACCCGGTCAGGGCCGCCGGCAGCAGGTCGCTGACACTCACCGGCGCGGCGTCGCTTAACCCGGTATTACGCACCACGATGGCGTAGGTCACGCCGTGGCCCGGCGCCAGCCCGGGGTCTGGTGATCCGCGCTTGCTCACCGCCAAGGTCACATCTGGCGTCAACAGGCTGGCGGCCGTGCTGCTGTTATTTTCCAGCGCCGGGTCGTTCACCCCGGCAGGCGCGGCCACCGTGGCGGTGCTTGTCAGCGTCCCAACCGCCGATGGGGAGATTGTGCCCATAATGATATAGGTCGCCGATGCGCCGGAAGGCAGATCCACCGTTTCGTTGATCTCAGCGCCGCTGCCGCTGCTGTGCGCACAGCTCCCACCGC
>JBJSYW010000161.1:0-9770 GCA_046089985.1 Chloroflexota bacterium | reverse complement strand
AGTACCAGCACCAGCACCAGGAAGATCAGGTTGACCGACAGCCGCCACGAGATATGCGCTGCGCTCGAGAAGTGCGCCGCCAGCGGTTGGATCAGCACCGACAGGATAAATGCCAGCAGCAGCGGGCCGATGATGCCGCGGAAGTAGATCACCAGCGCCAGGATCAGCGTCACCACCGTCAGACCGACGATCATCTTGATGTTTGATCCCCAGCGCGGCGAAGCGCCGGCTGCCAGGGCCGGCGCTTCAGCGCCGGTTAGCGGCACGAAGGCCGCCGGGGGCGTACCTTCTGCCTGCCGGCTGCCCGGCTTGCCGCCCGCCGGGTGGCTTGTGGTTGGCCCACCGCCAGTCCAATCCGGCGGCAGCAGCACTTCGTGTGCGGGGAGCGCCGGGCGGCGCGGCCGGAGGAGATACACCAGCGCCAGCAGCGCCGCCAGCGCCAGCCCTTCATAGGCAGACAGGCGCGCCAGCAGCGATGGACGGTGGGAGGCGGCGGTGGGATGGTGGTTCATAAGCGCTCCGTGGGCAAGGAAATATCGCTCACCGGCTCTGCTGCGCCGGTCGGTTGTACCGCGGGCGGGGGTTTATGCCACCAGCGGGCGTTGGGCGGCGGCAGCCGGTCGGAGACCGGGCTGGGGAACGGATCCACGCCCAGCAGGCCGGCGTAAATGTAGCGCCCGATCACGCGCAGCGAGGCGATGCTGGGGGCAGCCAGCACCACACCCAGCACGCCGCCCAGCAGCGCGCCGCTGACGATGCCCAGGATCACCACGAGCGGCGGCAGGTGCACCCGCCGGCCGATCATGCGCGGGATCAGGTAATTCAGGTCGAACTGCTGGTAGAACACGTGCAGCGCGCTGATCAGCAGCGCGAAGGCCCAATTGGGCAGCGGCAGCCAGGTGGACCCGGCAAACAGCGCCAGCAGCACGGCGATCGCCAGCCAGATGCCGTGGCCAATGCTGGGCAGGAACTCCAGCAGCCCGGCCAACATGCCCAACGCCAGCGCAAACGGCAGCCCCAGCAGGAACCCGGCCGCGGTGAAGATCACCGCCACCACCAGCGCCAGCGTGAGCTGGCCGCGGAAGAAGGCCGCCCAGATCTCGGCGATATCGCCGCGCAGCCGGCGGTAATCCGCCTGGTAAGCAGGCGGGAACAGGTCCTCCAGCCAGGCTTGCAGCGCCGGGCCGTCCTTCAGCAGGTAGAAACCCACTACCAGGATGAAGATCACCCACACCAGTGACGAAATCGCCTCCACCACCAGGTTCAGCGTCCCGCCAAAGAACGGCTCGATCAGCCCGCCCAGCGAGCCGGCGGCCTGCTCCAGCAAGTCCTGCGGGTTGAAGGTCTGCCCGCCCAGCGTGTAGGAATCGCCCGCCAGATCTTCCACCTGGCGCAGGATATCCTGGAAGCCGCGGTTGAGCTGGCTGGACTGGTTGACCAGGGCCGGGACGAGGATCAACGGCAGTAGGCCGATCACCAGCAGCATTGCCAGGTAAGCCAGCAGGCTGGCTGGGCCGCGCCGCAGCCCCAGGCGGGCCTGCATCCGGTTGGACAGCGGGGTGAGCACATACGCCAGGATCAGCGCCAGGATGAACGGGATGATGACGGCTTTAAACTGCACCAGCAGGAAAACAGCCAGCGCCAGCAGCAGCAGCATGACAATCAGCCTGGTGGACGGCGACCAGGGGGCGCGCGGCGGTTGCATAGCCCCCATTATAAATTAAATACCAAGAGGCGGCAGAGACGGCCAGAAGCAGTCTCTGCCGCCTCCCCCAGCAAGTGGGCGCGGCGGTCCGCAGCCGGGGGCTGGGCTAGGGCAGGATGAACGCCAGGGCGATCAGGACCACGAAAAAGCTGCCGGCCAAAATGCCGATGCGGCGCAGGTCCTTGATCGTCTGGCTGTAATCCGGGTTGAAGTCAGCGGCGAACGAGCGGCTGCCGCTGCCGCTGACCTGGATGACTTCCTCGGCCGAGACGGTGCGCGAGACGCTGCGGGTTTGCTTGCGAGATTTCTGTGCCATTCGATCTTACTCCTTCATTCGTGTAATAACAGCCAAACAGCGGTTAACCGCTGGTTTGCAGCCGGGCGATCACCACGATGCGCAGGTTATCCTTCAAGTACGGATAACACGAGATCAGCGTTGTCGTGGCCTGAGTGGTGGGCGCCATCAACTCTACTGCGGTTGGCTGCACCACCTGGGTATCGACCACGACGTAGGTGTACGAGCGCTGGTTGGTATAGACGATCACCAGGTCGCCCGGCACCAGCCGGTCGAGGTCGCGGAAAAGCTCACCAAAAATGTCATTGTGCGCCGAGAGCACCACGTTGCCACGCTCGCCGGGGTTAGCCGTGCCCAGGTGCTGTCCAACGCCCTTCTTCAACTGCTCCCAGCCATCGCCCTGCACGATCGGCGCATCCAGGTTCAGGGCCGGGATTTGCAGCCGGGTGGCCTGCTCCGGCCCGGGGGTGGGCAGCGGAGCGTTGTAGAGCGACTGGACCAGCGGGCGCAGGTGCTCGGGGATCTCGTCTTCGTTGAAGCGCGTGCCGCCGGGCGAATCGGGCGGGGTGTGCCCGGAAGGCAGCACCACCGCGCCGATCAGGGCGGTGGGGGTCAGAGTCGGCTGGGCGATGGCTGCCACAGTATCCTCGTTCAACTGCTGCAGCACCTGCAGGCCGTTGAAGAGGATAAACAGGAAGCCCAGCATGGCGCTGATTTCCACCAGCAGCAGGATCCCATCCAACATGCGCCGCCCACGGCTGCGCTCTGCAGGCTGGGCCTGGTCGTATTCCGGGCTGGCCTGCCAGCCTTCCAAAGCCGGCGTGTCCAGGTCGGAAGCCAGGCGCACCACCCGGCCGGAGCGCCGGTAACGATCGATGCGCTCCTGCCGTTGGGCGCGACGCTTCTCGATCAGCAGCCAGCGCAGCTCGTCAGCGGTCAGGTCCTGCGGCGATTTCTGTTTCGGCACAAACCGCAATTATACCAAGATTCGCGGCACTGGAAGAGGCGCAAGAGGAGCAATCATCATTTCTTTTGTCAAAATCGGCGAACAGACAGATGTCCGGTAATGTACCGGAACGGATTTTGTATTGACACATAGGGTTATTGATGTATAATTTTATTTACCCTTATCGTTAATAGTCCATCGTGAGGGTATATGGAGTTTATTTTCAAAAATAAAGATCTTGAAAAGATATTCCTGGACAAACGAGCACTTACTCACAAGTATGGTCCTCGTATGGCGGATTTGTTTCACCAACGCCTTGCTGAAATTGTCGCTTTTGAAAATCTGGAGCAGTTGAAATCTTTACCCGCTCCCCGCTTGCATGCCCTCAAGGGAAACCGGAAAGGCCAGTTTTCCCTGGACCTGGTACATCCGCTGCGTTTAATCATCGAATCGGCCGTCAACCTTCCTTTGAAAACAGCAGCGGCGAACTGGTCCAAGATCACCAAGGTGTATATCATAGAGATTGCGGATACCCATGAGTAATATGAGTTTTTCCACCGGCCTATTTGAAATCACCTCCCCACCCGGTGATACGCTGCTCGAAACGCTGAATGTGATCGGTATGTCGCAGGCTGAACTGGCGCTGCGGACCGGGCGGCCGTTAAAAACGATCAATGAAATCATCAAGGGTAAAGCAGCCATAACTCCAGCCACCGCGCTTCAACTGGAGCGGGTGCTGGGAATCCCAGCCGGTTTTTGGAATAATCGCGAGCGCCAGTATCGCGAAAGCCAGGCACGGGTGGAAGAGCGGAAGGCCCTTGCGAAATATCAAATATGGTTGAGAGAATTCCCTATCCAGCCGATGATTGAACGCTGCTGGATCCAGCCCTTCGATGATGAAATTGATCAATTGGCAGAAGTCCTTAAGTTTTTCGGCATTGCCACTCCCGATCAATGGCAGATTGCATGGGAAGATGCTCTTCCGGATTTACCAAAGCATCCGGCATACCAATCTGCCCCGGGCAGTGTTACTGCCTGGCTGCGTCAAGGAGAGATCGCAGCCCGAGAATTGGAATGCGAACCTTTCAATGCTCGCCGCCTGAAGGATATCGTAGCGGGATTTCGAGAATTTACGGAACAACCGGCGCAGTCTTTTCTCCTTGAACTGCAGGAACGATGCCGGCGCGCCGGTGTAGCGGTTTGTGTCGTTCCTGATTTACCGGACTGCGCTTTGAATCTGGCGGCGCGCTGGCTGAGTCCTCAGAAGGTTTTAATTCAGTTGAGCACGCGCTATCAACATGATGATGCCTTCTGGTTTGCTTTCTACCAGGCTGTGGGGCATATTCTTCTGCAGCGTAAGCGGCATACTCTCCTCGAACCAAATGGCGCCGAAGTGAATAAAGAACAGCAGGTGGAGCAGTTCATTCGCGAACAGTTATTCCCGGCTGTCGCCTGGACCAGGGAGCTGCAGGCGACCAGAACGCTTGGACGCGACGTGATCGCCAGGATTGCGAAAAATACAGGCGTTTCTGTTGGTCTGGTGGTTGGTCGATTGCAAAAAGATGGGATCATCAGGATAGATCAATTTAATGACTTAAAACGCCAGTTGGTTTGGCTGGATGTTTGTGATGAAGGTGATGAGGTTCAAGTCGACGAGGATGATCTCGGCGTGGGAGCGGCACAAAATACAGGCTTGCCAGACTCGTCTCTCTCGCTCGATTTCTGGCCAGGGCTGTCGGCCGCAGCTCGTCACGCCTTATCTGCGGTTGGTCTGGCAGAAGAAGCCGGCAGCGCGGATGAGCGGTTATTTGCCGGATGGATGAACATGCAGCTGGCGAACATCGAAACTGCTTACACCCAAGGCTATTTGCGGGATGCCCTTCTGGATCTTGACCAGTTGATCGCCGTTCTTCAGTTCGGAGCCAGGCGCAGCCCGGCTTTCGATGCTATGCGAAATGCGCTTGAACTGCTCAAGAGGGTGATCTATGTCTCAGAGCAGGCTAAGCCCGAACAGGAATTGTTGAATCTGGCCCGGCAAGCGATCTTACAAGTTAACGAAAAGACCCAGGACCGGCTCGTTTCCGAAGCGCGCAGGATGTATTCTTATGTCGCCACACAAAATGAAAGCGACATCGCCGACCAGTTATTTCGCAACCGCTAGGGCCTTGATCCTATATGCTTACCCAATCTTCTCCTGATCTGGATAAAAAATATCTCAGCCTGGTGAAAGCTGCCCTCGAGTTGAAATCCAGCGACGAAGTTCCGCAGGCGATTGAACTTTTGAAGAAAGCAGTCCGGCTGGAGCCCAATTCAAAGCTGGCGTACATCTTTCTCGGGACCACCTACCAGGAACTGAAGCTCCTCGCTGAGGCTGAAGACGCGTTCCGAAATGCCCTGCGGGTTGACCCGCAGAGTGATGAGGCTCTTCAGGGCCTGGGACTGCTGCTTTTGACGCGTGAGCGGCTGCCGGAAGCATTGGTATATCTGCAAAAACAGCTCAGCCAGGATCCGGCGAATCAGACCACGTTAGACGTTCTCGTTCCAGCATTGTTGAATGCATACCGGACGAAAGAAGCCGAGGAGATTCTGAACGAGGCGTGGGAAAAAACGCTGGATGAGAAAATCGCGGTTCGCCAGGCCCGAATGCTGATTAGCACAGGCCAGGTGGAGCGCGCGGAGGCGTTTCTCCAACAGGCTATTCGAGTGAACGAAACGGCACATCTGTTGGTCGAATTGGCCCTGGCGCTAGTAATTCTGGCAAAAGTTCAGGATGCTGTCCCAATTTTGCAGAGAGCAATTGAGATTCGCCCCGATTATGATCGGGCTTACCGCGGCCTGGCGCATTGTTATACACAATTGAAATCGGTTGATCTTGCACTAGATGCCGCCGAGCGTTCAATTGCGATAGATCCACGTCACTACCGCAACTGGCAGGCAAGATGTGATGCGCTGCTGCTGGCGCAGCGGTATGAAGATGCGCTCGCTTCTGCTGAGAATGGGATCGCTCTGATCAACCCTAAAGACGAGGAAGCGCTTCCGGTTTTGGCGGTTCTGTACCTCCAGAAATTTACTGCGCTGCTGCGCCTGAAACGCGTTGACCATGCATTGCAGCACATGGCCGTCGCCCGCGCCGCGCTGCCCGGTGATCAACGCTTCTATACTTACCCGGCGAAAGTTTGCTTAGAGAGCGGTCGTTACGAGTCAGCCATCGACCTGCTGGAACAGGCCGCTGCCGCTAATGTGCTCAAGGATCCAAAGGGGAGATCGGATTGGGTCAGTGAAATTATCGGTTATGGGATTGACTGTTATGAGCATGGACAGTGTGATGAAACAATAGAAATTTTTAACCGGTTATACGCTATCGCGCCTGACCACGCACAGTTGAACATGGCGCTAGGCTTTGTTCTGATTGGAGAAGGCTTATTAGAGCAGGCAAGGCAGCACCTTCGGCGTGCATTAAATGCCGCCGGCCCGGATCAACGTGCAATCCTGCTCAACGACCTCGGGTTTATCGAGCTGTTACAGGAGAATTGGAAAGCTGCCAGCCAGTTGTTCCAGGATGCTCTGGTTGAGCCGGACCAGCAGGCATTTCTTCGGGCTGCCTACTGGGTATTTGGACGCCTGGTTCCTGACTATCATACCCATCCATCCCGGCTAATCGGTACCCGGGCGGCTGCACTAGCTAACCTGGCCTGCCTGGCGCTAATGGGGGGCGATCGCCAAATCGCTCAGGAATATGTGGATCAACTGCTAGCCGCCTACCCGGATGGTAGTCTCGGCTGGGAGGTGCTGGGCTGCTTGCACGCCGCTGCGCATGAGCGGGCCGCTGCTGTTGGAGCCTGGCGCCGTGCTCTGCAGGTCGCCGAAGACCCCCGGCTGGCGGCTCTCCTGGAGCAGTGGATTAACCAGGTCGAATAGATTCGCCCCTGCTGTGGACTGCCTGCGGGCGGCTCTGCCTGGCCTCAGCGCGGCAGCCTGGGCAGGAACATCCCCACCCGACGCTGGTAGTCGCGATACGCCTGGCCGAACTCGCGCAGCAGTTTGCGTTCCTCAAACCATGCGCCGATCAGAAAGTACAGGCTGAACCCGGCATACAGCAGCAGTAGATTGCGCGTCATCAGCGGAGTGAACCACAGGAAGGCCATCCCGGTGGTGTAGATCGGGTGGCGCATCCAGCGGTACAGCCCGCTCTCCACCAGGCGGCCCGGGGCCGGATCGCCGCCCTGGAACAGCTGCGCCAGGCCCACAAACGACAGCGCGCCGGTCTGCAGCACGGCTGCCAGCAGGCCCAGCCCCGCCAGCCCCTGCACAGCCAGCATCGCCAGCGACCAGGGCTGCGGCACGCGGTACAGCGGCTCATCGGGCAGCGCCGCAGCCAGGTAAAGCACCGGCAGCAGGCTGAGCGCCGCAAACAGGTTGTAGGCCAGCCGGTACCAGCGCAGGCTGCCCGCCCCGAACAGGCGCTGCGCCAGCCCCTTGGCCTGCGGCCAGGCCAGCCAGGAATGCACCACCCCGTACACCAGCATTGCGCCCAGGATCGCCGCAGCCGCGCCCATCAGGCGCTCTCCTTTGGCCGCCACAGGCTGACCAGCTCGCCGCGCCGCGCTTCCGCCGCCGCCGCCCAGCTGTCCAGCGGCAAGCGCACCTGCGCCAGCGCGGCGGTTGGCATGGGCAGGTACTGCCCGGTCAGGCGCTGCAGCAGCTCCTCGCAGGTAGGGTTGTGGCCCACCAGCAGCACCGTCCCGGCCTCGCCGGCGCAGCGCGCCAGCGCTGCCAGGTATGTCCCGGCTGTGGCCTCGTACAGTTCATCCAGCAGGGTCAGATCGCCGGTATAACCGCACGCGTCGACCACCAGCTCGGCAGTGTTGCGCGCTCGCCGGGCGGTCGAGCACAGCACTCGCTCGGGCAGCAGCCCGTGTTCCACCAGCCGCTGCCCCACCTGGGGCGCGTCCTTCAGCCCGCGGGCGTTTAAAGGGCGCTCGTGGTCGGGCAGCCCATCGGTCTTCCAGCTTGATTTGGCGTGGCGCAAAATTAGCAGGGTTTTCATGCTTAGCTCAACAGCAAACGCGGTTCCTGGCCGCGGGTGATCTGCCAGATGTGGCCCCGGGCGGCATGGATCTCGCCGCCAGAAACCTGCAGGTAGGCGTCGTCTTCCAGCCCCAGAACCGTCCGGCGCGGGTGGAAGTGCAGAAATTCGTCCAGGCGGGCCAGGCGCGCCTCCCGCCCGGCCGGGTCGCCGGCGGGTGGGAAGTGCGCGTTGATCGAGAACGGCAGCAGGTCCAGCCCGCCGAAGCAGACCCCGGCGTTGGGGTTAATATCGTTGGTGGTCAGGATATCCGGCCCGCACAGCACCGCCCCGGCGCTGAAGGCCAGCAGCGGTTTGCCGTCCAGGATGCGCCGGCGCAGCTCGGACAGCAGCGTTGGCCCGCCGCCCAGCGGCTGGCTGAGCTGGTAGGTCAGCCAGTAGGTGTTGCCACCCGGGATGTAGAACAGGTCGGCTCGGTCCAGCGTTTCCAGCACCTGCTCGGGCGCATGGAGCTGCGGGTCGATCGCCTGCACCGCCGCCAGCCCGCGGAAATAGCCTTTGGTCTCGCGGATCCAGCGGCGGTGCAGCGAGGCCAGCGGCAGGTAGGCCACCAGCGGGCGGCGGGCGCCGGCCAGCAGGCTCCGGGCGGCCTCCAGGATCCATTCAATCCCGTCCACCCCGGGCCGGCTGTACAGGTGCAGCTCCATCCGTGGCTAACCTTCCGCGGCATAAGCGCGCAGCGCTTCGGTCTGCCCATCCGCCTGGATGATATAGCACGGCAGCCAGGCTACCCCATAAACGTCCACCAGCACGTCTTTCTTCAGCGGCGTGACCGTCACTTCGTCGATCTTGTTGGCCAGCTCGCCCCAGCGGTTGTTGATCTCGCTTTCCAGGCGCGCCTTTTCCTTGTCCAACTCGGCCAGCTGCTTCTTGTACTCGACGATCGCCTGCTGCGATTTGGCCACCTCGGCCTTGGCCTGGGCGGTCTGGCGGCGCTTGGAGAGCGAGCTGGACACCCGGCGGGTGGGAGCGCGCCCGGTGAACAGGCCGAAGATGTTCTCGGCGTGCGTGCCCAACTCCTCCACTTTGCGGTTCGATAACTCGGCCTGGTCCTCATCCAACTCGCGCTGCTCGCGGGCCAGCTTGTCTTCCAGGCTGCGGATCTGCCGGTCCAGCGCGGCGGTGGCCTTCTTATATTCGGCGTCGCGCGCCGCCCGCGCCGCATCGGCGCACTGCTGGCGGAATTCACCCGCCGAGACCTGCGGCCCGGCGTACAGCTTGAGCGCTTCGTGGGAGCGCACGGTCACCTTTGCGCCGCGGAATACCCAATCCAGGAAATCTTTCTCCAGCCCTTTGATGATCTTGGCGTCATTGAAGGGCGCCTCAACCGGCATAAAGCGCCCATCGGCCGCCGGTTGGTCCTCCAGCCGGGCCGGGTCCACCGGCTGGGCCGGGAAGTTCTCCCAGCGCACCACGCCGCGCCGGTCGGGGGCGTACACCAGGCTGGTGACGGTCTGTTCGTGGTCCAATCCGTACTTGCGGTTCAGGAAGCGGATGCGCGCCTGGGCCAGGATGGTCGGGTAATAGATCAACCCCAGGTTTTGCGCGCCCGGCTGGGCGGTTTTGCCGGCCGCCCGGTAGGCTTCAGCCAGGGTCAGGTTGTTGGGCAGGAACATCTCCGAAATGCCCGCCGGCACCGGCGGGCGGGTGGCGCTGCCCAGCCCCGGCGTCCGCCCGCCGGACTGCGGCGCGGTGGTCTGCGCTGCGGCGGGGGTTGCCGCGGCGGGCGACGCAGCTG
>JBJSYW010000160.1:0-21792 GCA_046089985.1 Chloroflexota bacterium | reverse complement strand
GCAGCCAGCCCAAAGGCGAGCTGTGCGCCACAATTTTTCTTCCCCTGGGCATCTTTTCCGCCGATCTGCAGCCGGCTTGCAGCGCGGCCGTACGCCGCATCTGCAGTCTGCGGATCGACCAGATTCAAGAAGAGTTGATCCTCATCCACCGGGACCTGCGCCGTTCGCTCTTGCTGGGGCTGCTGATCTGGGGCGCGGGCCTGTTCCTGGGGCTGTTTTTCTACTCGCTCGAAGGCTTGCCGGCGTTTCTGCGCTATTTTCTCAGCGACGGTTTGATGATCGCCGGTTCAGTTGGGCTGTGGTATCCGGTGGAGTTGATCCTCTATGAGGGGTGGGATCAGTACCGGGAGAAAAAGTTGTATGAGCGCATCCAGAATATCGAGATCCGGGTTGCTTGTTTGGATGAGCCCGCTGGCGGCTTCACCCCCCAGACGGCCATTCCAGCCCATCTTTAATGAGGATAAACACAATGACGATGACTTTCGCAGAACTGCTTGGTTGGCTGCTCTGGGCCGGGATTTTTGTATACATCCTGGGCGTGCTGCTGATCATCCTGTTGGATAACCGCACCCCACAATCTACGTTCGCCTGGTTGTTCCTGATGCTGACTTTTCCGGTGGTCGGGCTGCTGATTTACCTGTTCACCGGGCGCAGCCAAAAAGCCTTCAGCGACGTGAATAAACTAGCCAAAATCGAGATTGGCGGCAAACTGAGAGAAAATCTGCGCACCCTGGATACGTCGCAGAAGACGTATGTCCAGAAAATCGCCGAAGAAAACCCGGCATCCTACCGCCATCAGCTGCTCAACCTGGTGCAGCGCAATTCCGCTTCAATCATCACCGCCTATAACCGGGTCAAAATCCTGCAGGACGCCACCGAAAAATATACCTACCTGATGGAAGATATCTGCAGCGCCCAGCACTCGATCCACCTGCTGTATTTCATCTGGACAGAAGATGACTTCACCAGACAGGTCAAGGATGCCCTGATCGAGCGTGCTAAAGCCGGGGTGAAGGTGCGCGCCCTGGTGGACCAGGCCAATTTCGTGGTTAGCAAAGCCTATCAGCAGGAGCTGCGCGACGCCGGCGTGCAGATCTATCCGTACCTGGCCTTCAAAAACCTGAAGTCGCTGCACACCGCCAACTACCGCGGCCACCGCAAGATCATTATCGTGGACGGCAAGATCGGCTTTGTGGGCGGTATGAACCTGGACAAGGAACAGCTGCCCGGCAACCACCCGCTGGGCGACTGGCGCGACATCCACCTGCGCCTGGAAGGCGAAGCAGCCCAGGGGCTGCAGGCCAGCTTTGCGATCAGCTGGTTCAACACCACGGGGGAAAAGCTGGTTGAGGCGGCGTATTACCCGCCGGTGGACCCCCACACCACCCCCTTCACGCCAGTGCAGCTCACCAACGGGGGGCCGGACTCGCAGTGGAAGGCGATGCAGCAGTTGTATTTCTTCTTGATCATGTCGGCAAAAGAGAAGTGCTACATCCAGTCGCCCTTCTTCATCCCCGATGAAAGCCTGCTGGAGGCGATCAAGGCCTCGGCGCTCTCCGGGGTAGATGTTCGCATCATGTGCACGCCGCGCGGCGGTTCCTATCAGATGCCCTATCGGGCCGCCTATACCTATTTTGCCGATGTGGCCCGGGCAGGGGCAAAAATATACCTGTACAACCGGGGCTACTTCCACCCCAAGACGATCAATATCGACGGGCAGGTGTGCGCGGTCGGCACAGCCAACTTCGATATTCGCAGCTTCTTCCTAAATTATGAAACGATGGCGGTAATTTACGATGAGAACGTGGCGCAGGAGTTGGAAGCGGGCTTCATGAACGATCTGAAAAACTGCGACGAGTGGAGCCTGGAAGAATACCAGCAGGCGCCCCTGATGCGGCGCCTGCTCGACTCGGTCAACCGGCTGGCTTCACCCCTTCTCTAATACCATTCCACGCCAGCCTCTGCTGCTCAGCCAGCAGAGGCTGGCGGCTCAGCCGGTTCGAGGCTGATCGGCTGGCGGCTGTTTTCCCACAGCATATCGCTCATCACAAAAGCCCGGGCAATTTCACTGCCATGACCTACCTGGACCACGGCCCGGGTATTTCCAGCCAGAGAGCGCGCCACATCCAGGTGGGCGCTCTCGATCTCCCACTTTGCCGCCAGAGGATATTTTTTCAGCCGCTCTTCCAAGCGCTTCAAGCGCAGCGCCTCTGCTCCGGCGCGCAGTTCAGCGATGCGCATTTCTAACGCGGCAGCCTGAACCTTGATCTGCAAGGCTTCGCGCTCGCGCTCCACTTCGGCCACCACATTTAAGCGAGCCAGCTGCGCCTCGTCGGCCTGCTGCTGCAGCGCCAGGGTTTGCTTCTCTGCCTGCTCTTTGCGTTTCAACACCGCCAGCCGCTGCGCCTCCTGCGAGGCGATAAACTCCTTGGGCGGGCCGGCATAGGTGATATGTACCTTGTGGATCTTCACACCATAGCTTTCGACATCCGCACCGATGGTATCGACCATTGCTCGGGCGCTTTCCTTGTTCAGATCCACGATCTGTTCTGAAGAAACCTGGCGAACCTGCAACCGCAGCGCATCCTGGCACGCGGCCATAAAGACCTCGTCGAAATCATCCGCCGAGATGCTGTAGACAAAACGGTAGGCGTCCTGAATCGTAAACGCGACCAACATATCAATGGCCGCGCGCACATTATCGCAGGTGGCCGTCTCCGACATCGGGATATCAAACGGGATCTGCCGCGTGGTCACCAGGTGCGAGATCAAGACCCAGGGCGGCAGGATATAGCTGCCGCTGCCGATCGTGCGATAATATCGCCCGCCCCTGGTCAGCAGGGCGTTGACCCCCTCGGGGATGCGTACAATAAACGACCGGTATACCCCCAAAATCAACAGGATGATTGCGATCGGAAGGCTAAAGGTGACCCACATCCATTGGGTGGTCCAATATTGGGCCAGCAGTCCGGCGGCAAAGACCAGCCCGGCGGTGATCACCACCTCACCCTGGATGCGGCTCAACCGTTTCGGGATCACCACGATGGGGATGCGGCCGCTTGCATCCCGAGTATTAAAGGCGTCTCCGGCTTCGTCCAACGGGACACGGGCCTGATAAAGCTGCGAATACGCCGCTATGGGTGGCTCGCCGCCGGCGGTTAGTTCAGGGCCGTTTTTCTCAGACATAGGTTGGCTCCATCGAACAAAGATGCTGCAAGAATTGTGCTTAACGCTCCGCTCGGTTCTGCCGGCGCTGGTAAACCAGGGGCACGCGCCGCCCGGGCGGCGAAGCCGGCTGCCCCGCTACCGCTGAGGCCAGCGCCTGAGCGGGCAGCGGCTCCCCCGGCAGCAGTCCGGCGGGCCGGGGCGGCTCGCCCAACCGGCCATACACATACCGGAACAGGTCCCGGGCTACCCCGGTCACCGGGGCGGCAAAGAACAGCCAGAAGAAACCCAGCTGGCTCAGCGCCACGATGATCAGCACCAGCAGCGCCGGGGTCAGATCGACAATGCGCTCTTCGATCCGGTCTTTTACCAGCTTAGCAACCAGGTACTGGATCCCAATATACAGCGCCAGGACATACAGCGCGAGCGTTTCGCTGATGCGATAAGCGACCAGCACCGTGATCAGGATGTTAAGCAGCGGGCCGATTTCCGGGATTAGCTGAAATACGCCCGCCAGCACGGCAAAGGTGACCAGGTAGGGACTGTCTGGCGCGCCCAGGCGGGTCAGAAAGCGCAGCCCCAGGTAAGTGGTTAGCCCCACCGCCAGCGCCACCAGCACCTGCCCGCGAAAAAAGGCGCCAAAGGCCCGATCGAAGATGCGCAGCACCGCCCAGGCGTCATCACGGAGCGTGTCCGGCAGCAGGCGGTACAGGCTTCGCTGCGCCCGGGGTTGGTCCTTTAACACCGTCAGCAGCCAGGTGGGCAGCACCACCAACCCCAGAATAAACCCGACCGCGCTGACCACCCGCAAGATCACCGTAGATGTAAAAAGCAGCGCGATCATGCTGCGCAGTGTATCCTGCAGCCGGGTGGTGGTGTCGCTGATGGCCGTCGCCACCGGCGTCTTCACCGAGGGCGGCAGAAATTGCAGGCGGACGATCAGTTGTTCGCTGAGGTCTTTTAGGGTCGTATCGGGAGGGATGCGCTGTACCAGCGCCACCGTCTGGCTGACCAGCGGCGGAACTACCGCCCACAATAAAGCCCCGATGCCGCCCAGAACCAGCAGTACCCCCAGCAGGGCTGCCAGCATGCGCGGCATCAGCTTATCGAGCAAGTTCACTAGCGGCGATACGATGTAGGCAATCACACCGCCAACCACAAAGGGCAGCATCGCCGGCCAGGAGGCCAGCGCCAGCCAACCCAGCCCAAACAGGCCGCCTAGGAGCAGGATCCCCCGGGCCAATGCTCGCGGCGTGACGCCGGCAAGCGCCAGCCACAGCCGCTTCCAGGCCTGGCGGGAACGCTCATATTGGCGGGCGAGTGGATCGGAAGAGGATTGCGGTACCGGGTTGTTTTCCATACAACGTATCCCACCCCACTCCCGCTTATTCAGCCGGCGGGTTGGCCAACAGCGCCCCGAACAACTCTTCGGCCGCGGTGGGCTGGATGAGAGAGGCTGCCGCCAGCATAGCGATCGCCTGCTGGGTGGCTTCCCGCTTGACCAGGTGGGCCTCCACCAGGAGTCTCAGCGCTTCTGCCACCGCCGCAGCCTTGATCTCTTCGGCTTCACGCATGCCATCTTCGACCGTGGCGACCGCCAACCGGGCGCCCAGCGTAACTGCGACCCTGGCTTCTTGCTGGCCCTGCTCGCGCAGCGCGTCCGCTTCCAGGCGGCTCTGTTCCAGGTGGATTTGCGCCTCCTGTTTGCTCTGTTCAGCCTGGGCTTCGGCTTCTTCCAGTTCTTTGGCGGCTGTGCGCACGCTGGCGGCAATGGCGCTCGCCGCAACCAGGCGGGCCTGTTCCATTTTCGCCCGCGCCTCGGCTTCGGTACGCGCCAGAACCTGCTGGGCTGCCGCCAGCTTGGACCGGGCCTGGTCCAGCTTCTGATCGGCTTCTGTATTAGCCGCCGCAATCTTCGCCTGGGCCGCAGCATTCGCCTCGGCCACCTTCTGCTCGGCGGCGCGGTCGGCTTCCGCCACCTTCTGCTCGGCTTCGGCCCGCGCCTCGGCTACCCTTTTCTCAGCCAGGGCAATGACGGTCACAGCCGCCAGATTGGCCGCGCTGACCTTCTCGTTGGCTGCCGCGGTGATTGCCTCCGCAGCCGCCTGCGCTTCGGCCAGCCTTTGGTCGGCCTCGGCCATTCTGGCCTGCGCCGCGGCGTCCACCTGGGCTAACTGCACTGCCGCCAGCTGTTCCGCCTCGGCCTCGATCCTTTGCGCCGCGGCCAGCGCATCTTCCAGCGTCGTTCCACCCAAAGCCAGTGTCTCTGGCGACAGTAGCCCCTGGGCAATCACTTCGCCGCCGGCCTTCAGAATGGCTTCTTTCAGCTTAACCGCCCAGGTATGCTCAAACAGGGCCAGCACCGCAGAGCCGCCGGGGGGCAGCCCGGCGGCAATCTGCTGCACCTGCTCGCGCGTCATGCCAAAATCGCTCGGCGTAAGCGACATCGCCTGGGCGATCTGATCGACCTGCCCGCCGGTCTGGTAGGCCGCCCGCATACCCAGCAGCCCGCGCAGGATCAGTCCATACTCAGCCTTTTGCCCCGCAGCCAGGTCCGACACCTGCTGCTCGGTCAGCACACCGTTCCGGTCTTTTGAGACGTAAATCAGATCCACCAACCGGATCAGACCACTCCGGCGGACGGCATTAATCTCAGTCGAAACGGGTCGTGCGACCTCATCCCGATTGAACTTGACCAATACGAGTTGCAAAGGCCCGACTGTCATATGGATGTCTCCTTCTGATCATACAAGCGAGCTATAAATTGAGCCAGGACGCCGCTCGGCCGGTTAATCTATCCTTCCGCAAAGATAGCCATCAACTGATCTTCCTGCTCCTTGGTCATGTTAGAAGCGATCAGTTCGAAATCGTAGCCTTTGAGTTCGTCAACTACCTTGTCCAGGACGGCTCCGGCGGTCATCAGGAACAGCGCCGATGTGCCTTCGGTAACTTTTTCGCGAGTCTGCTCGATGAATTGATCATCGATGCCGTAATCGCGCATCTTCCCGCCCAGCGCGCCCATCGCCGCGCCAACCGCCAGGCCGAAGAACGGCACGAAGAAGATCATGCCAAACAGCATGCCCCAGAAAGCGCTTTGCAGAGCGCCCAAACCGGCCAGGTTCACCAGCTGCTTGGTTTTGGGTTTCTTCTTGCCCACCGGCCAGCTCACGATTGCTCCGTCCAGGATATGGATCAATTCTGCTTTCTGCAGCGCCTTGACCTTGTCGAGCATCTGCTCCGCGCCTTCCGGTGTGGAGAACTTCAAAACAGTTAGGGTCGTCATCGAGCAATTCCTTTCGCAATACGAGTAAAGAAGATGTTGTGCCCGGCAGCCTATTCCCCGTTGGCAGCCGGCTCGCCGGTCTCAGGCTCCACCACGCCGGCAGCCAGCACGTGGTCCACACCCTCATCCGTGGCAGCCAGACCTTCGACCACAAAGCCTTCACTGGTGGCATAGAAACGCCCACCATACACGCCGGTATCATCGATGACGATCTTGCCGCCTTCGATAGAATTCTCACCGCCGGCAACCCGGGTTGCGCTAAAGCCATCTTCAGAAGCCATGGCGGTATAAGCCACCTGGTTCCCGGCTTCAAGCTGGTCGGCGATATCCGCGCCCAGGGCGGCGGTCATCGCTTGCGCGCCTGCTTCAGCGATGGCCTGCTCCACCACAACCACCCAGGTGTGTTCCACCACGGCGATGATGGCTGAAGAACCCGGCTTCAGGTTTTCGCCCAGTTCTTTCAGGCGCTGATCGTCAAAGCCGCTGTCACGCAGTTTGGCTGTCAGGCCGCCCACCACAGCGCCAACCGCCGCCGGCACCAGCAGCGCCGGTCCAGCCAGCAGGCCGATGGCCGCGCCCATTACGCCGCCCAGGACCGCGCCTTTGCCGCCGCCCATATCGGCGGTTTCCCGGATGTGCAGCTTGCCCTTCTCATCCTTGCGCAGCACCGCCGCGTTCTGGATGCCAATCAGCTTCTCACGCCGTGCCTGCTTGAGGATCTTGAGCGCCTCGAATGCCGTCTTCTCATCCGGGAACGCCGCCAAAATTAATTCAACCGGTACTTCACTCATCTTTTTCCTCCATCTTTGGGTTATGCTGCTAAAAAAAATTATAGCCCAGGAAGCGCGCCGCTTGAAAATAATAGAGGAAAAATAAAACATTACACTGTATCACCTATACAACTTAAAGGACCGGCTCCTCCATCCGCAGGCGCAGCGAGCGCAGGAAGAAGATGGACAGCACCATCACCAGCAGGTTCCATACGTTGTAACCGATCAGACCGCCCGGGGTGAACACCCAGGCTAAATTGACCGCTGCCAGCATGGCGGTGAGCAGGCTGACCAGGCCGTTGGCGACCATCAGGGCGGCGGTGATCTTCTCGGTGCGGTTGCGGTGGAAGACCGGGGCGGTGCAGATGGTGGCTGCGCCCAACAGGGCATAGCCCCACATTTCTATCGCCCAGCCCAGCGAGAGCGGGTTGGAGAATGAAAATGCAGTGATCAACGGGTCATACGCTGGGCGGTAGTCCCGAGCCAGGGCCGGCAGGAAGGTGGTCTGGTTGATGTAATTGAAGAAGATCAGGGCCACAAAGGCGCTGGTGAACAGCAGCGCCATCGTGGTGTAGACCCGCTCCTGCTTCTCGGCCAGCTGGTGGGTAACCGAGACCATGACGATATAGCCCCCCACCAGCAGGAAACCGAAGAAGAACGGCAGAGTCTGGACCGGGTGAAAGTGGCTTGCCCACACTTGCGGAGACTGCCAGGCCGGGTTGGGTGCCAACTGGGTCACCAGGATCAGCCCCAATGGGCCGGAAAGCAGGATGCCGGCGATGTTGATCAAAGCGCCGTATATGCCCAGGCGCAGGGTTGTGGTTTGGTTATTCATGAGATGCCTCCGAAAGTTGATCGATACGCCTGACCTCCAGCAAGGTCAGGTTGAGGTTGCGCACCCGGGCAAGCAGGCCAAACAGGGCCGCCTGGTCGGGCAGGACGCCGCGCAGCAGGGTTCCCGGCCCGCCCGGTTCCAGCACCGGGGTAACTCCCAGATCCAGGAACCATCCGATACAGCCGCCATCCAGCGGCTCGGCCAGGCGGATTTCATAGAAAGGCGCGGCCGGGATCATAGCCGGCCGAAGCAGATACCCAGCGTGGCCAGGGCGAACTTGACCGCGATCAAGAGCGCTACTGCGCCCACGGCTTGCGCCGGGCTGTGAATGCCGGGCAGCCTGAACCCGGCAAAGGCGGCGGCAATCACCAGCAGGATGACTGCCCCAAGCAGGTAACCCAGGATAGCCAGGGGCGAGGTCCAACGCCCGCTGGCCGCCACCCGTCCGATCCCGGAGGTGCACATGGCCATGCCGGACACCAGCAGGATGACCAGGGCCAGGCGCGGGTTGGAGATCAGCGGCAGCGTTTTACCGGCCAGCACGGCGTAAGTCACACCGGCGCAGACCAGCCCCAGGGCTAGCGGGAGCAGTTGGGTCGCAGCGGGGTTAAGGGAAGTATGGTTCATTTCGTTCTCCTTTGTTCCTATCCAGTGAAGTGTTTGTCTGGGATAAGAATAGCCCATTGGAGGGCGCAGCCGCAGTGTCCAAAGGGCGTATTCAGGGAGAACGCAGGGGCGTATTTAAAGTCAGGCCAACAGGCCCAGTTCGCGAGCCCGGGCCACGGCCTGGGTGCGGTTCTGCGCCCCCAGCTTACCGTGGATGTTTTCGAGGTGTTTTTTCACCGTGCGGACAGAGATGAACAGGCGCTCGCCAATCTGCGGGTTGGTCAGCCCCAGGGCCACCAGCCGCAGCACTTCCAGCTCGCGCGGGCTGAGCGGCTCAACCAGGGCTGCCGGAGCGGCTTGGGCCGCGGTGAGGGCAGCCCCGGCAGACTGAACCAGCGCTGTTGAACCGAACCCCGCCCACAGGTCTCGGGCATAGGCCCGCAGGGCAGGATCGGGGGGCGCGCCGGCCGGCTGCTGCAGCCAGGCGGACAGTGCGGCGTGCAAGGGCCGGCCAAGCTCCAGGAAGGTGCACCGGTAGTTTTCCGGCCGGCCCAGGCGCAGGGCCTGATCCAGGGCCGCCAGGGCACGCGCCTGATATCCCGGGGATGCATCCAGCCAATGAGCAGCGGCCTGCAGCGCCCGGATCGCTACCAGGCTCCCCGGGCGGGAGGCCGCCGCAACAGCCAGGCGCTCCAGGAGATCGAGCGCCTGCGCCGGCCGGTCCAACGCCAGCCAGGCGCGGCACAGCGCCAGCAGGCGCGCCTCGTAGCGAAAGTGCCAGTGCTGCGCCGGCAGCAGCGGCTGCAGCGCCTGTTCGGTTTTTCGCGCCCAGCTTTCCAGCCCCGGACGGTCGTCCAGGGCCAGCAGCAGGCTCAGCCGGGCCTGCTCAATGGCATCGGCGAACATGGCGTGGAAGGGGACCTGCTGCAGGGCATCGGCGCGGGCCAGCGCTGCGCGGCTCCCGTCCAGGTCACCCAGAGCGGCGCACTGGCGGGCCAGCAGCGCCTGGCCCAGCCCGTGCACCTGAGGCATGGGCCAGTCCTCCAACCGGCGCAGCCCGGTGTGAATCTGCTGCCCGGCCTCGTCCAACCGGCCCCATTCCAGCAGGACGGCGGCCAACATCAGGTTGATCACGCCGTTGATATAGAACTGCCGGCTGCCGCGGGTTTGGATATAGGCATCGGCCTGGCGCAAGCTGCTTTCAGCTTCGTGCAGCTGCCCCTGGGCTAGCCGGACCAGGGCGATGCGCTGAGCGGTGATGGGGACGGCATTGGTGCCGTTGACGCGCTGGTCGCGTTGGCGGGCGTCTTCGAAATAACGCAGGGCGGCGGCGAACTCGCCTTCCATGTAGTAGATGGTGCCGATCACCACGTCCACGCTGTTACGCATGCCGGTATTGCCTTCCGGGATCGCTTGCGGCGCCAGGGCCAGGGCGTCGTCCAGGACCACCGGGCGGTTGGCCAGGTCGTCCACATAGACACGCAGGGTGCGGGCAAAGGCGCGATGGGCGGCATCGCCGGGGGCCGGGGGGCGAGCGGGATCAGCCAGGGTCTGCTCGGCCGCATCGACAAACGGCAGAATGCGCCCGGCCTGGCCAAGCATGACACACAACCAGGCGCTCTGCAGACACAGCGCTGGACGCCCAACAATGGAGTCGAACGGTAAGTGGTTGATCAACAGGTGGAACTCCATATCCACCGTCTGCCAGCGCTCAGAGATATGGCACTCAACCAGATCGGCCGCCCGGGCAAAATCCTTGGCTTTGAGGGCATACTCCACGGCCAGGCGCGGTTCGCCGTTGGCCTCAAACCACTGCGAAGCGCGCAGCTCCAGCGCCGCCACGCTGCCCAGGGTTTCAGACTGCAGGCGGGCCAGCAGCAGATCACGGAACAGGTGGTGGTAGCGGTACCAGCAGCGCGCATCGTCCAGCGGGATGACGAACAGGTTCGCCCGGGCCAGCTGCTCCAACAGCCGTTGGGCCTGCGGCGCGGTCTGGGCGGTGACAGCCGCGCACAGCCCGGCGCACAGGCGCTCCAGGACGGCCGTCTGCTGCAGAAAGGTTTGCACTTCTGCCGGTTGGTGGGCCAGCACCTCTTCGACCAGGTAATCCAAGATGAAGCGGTGGCTGCCGGAGAAGGCCCGTAAAAAGCTTTCCGTGTCGGCGGCATTTTGCAGCGACAGCGCCGCCATTTGCAGCCCGGCGATCCAGCCCTCGGTGCGCGCTTCCAGCCGAGCCGCCTGGTCGACCGACAGGCGCAGCCCCATAGACCGGTTTAGAAATGCGACCGCTTCATCGGGGGTAAAGCGCAGGGCATCCTGGCGCAGCTCCACCAGTTGGCCGCGGGCGCGCCTGCCGGCCAGCCTGACGGCCGGGTCATCGCGCGAGAGCAGCAGCAGGCGCATCTGCGGCGGCTGGGCATCGATCAACAGGTCCAGCGCCTGCAACAGGCGCGGTTCGGTGAGCGTGTGCAGGTCATCCAGCGCCAGCACGAACGGCCTGGGAGCTTCCACCAGATCGTTGGCCAGCAGCGCCACGATCTCATCTGCAGCGCTGCCCGGCAGCCCAAGCAGGGCCAACGCCGGCTCCCCTGCGCCAGGGACGATTTGCTGCAGGGCGGCGATGAGATAGGCGAAGAAGCGCGCCGGCTGGTTGTCGCGCGCATCCAGCGAGAGCCAGCCTACCGGCCAGCCCAGGTGGGCCAGCCACTGGGTGGCCAGGGTGGTTTTGCCCGAACCGGCGGGGGCTGAGATGAGACCCACCCGGCAGCCTGGCGCACCCAACCCATCCAGCCGTTCCAGCAGGCGCGGACGCTCCACCAGCCGGGCCGGCGGTGTGGGCAGGAAGAGCTTGGTTTTTTGCAGCGCAGCGCCCATGGGATGATATTGTAGCCGATTTTCTGAAAACAGCCGGGGAGCCCGATCCTCTGCACCTCTGGCCGGCTTATTATTGCCACCAAAGGCAAATGTACACAAAAAAAATGGGGGTACCACTCGGTGCGGCTGGACCTAAAACAAAAACCACCTCGACTTCAACCGAAGTGGTTTCTTTGGCGGAGAGGGTGGGTTGGCTACCGCGAGTCACTTAACTTCATCATGTCTTGACCTGGAACTCATCGAAGAGAAGGCTACCAGGCAGGATGTTTTAGCTATTATTGCACATCGTTATGATGCGTCCGAAATCTAAATAGTAGATAGCCGATTTTTTCGGTTCTGGCAGCTATTCAAGCAGTTCCTGTATCCGCAGACAGGAACTGCTTTTTCGTTAACAGACAGGTTGATATGGCTCGCTCTGCCGATTATCTACTACGCCCTTGTCGCTCTACTGGCTCTTGCGACAACAATCGTATCTACAACCGCCTGCCCTGCAGCTCAAACGCTGTGGTTGGTAATTCAATACCTGATTCCCTAGAGTGGAGGTGGTGAGATGACGCTGCCTACAGTGACAACGCGCCGGATCTGGAAAAGCGTGTTCGGATTCGCGTACCTGGTGTTGGCAATTCTCTTGCTGGTGCTGCAGGGCTGCGCTGGGCTCCCGGCCCAATCCTTCGCTCCCCCCACCAGCAACCTGCTCTCCACTCCCATTCCGCCTTACGTGGCCACCGAACAGGCATCGGCGATGCGCGCCCGCTCGACCATCCAGGCCGGCGAAGCACAGGCCTACAACCTGGCCTTGACCGGCACCGCCGTCGCCATGGATGTCAATCAGCAGTCCACCCTGGTGGCGCTGCAGCTCACCCAGTCGGCCGCTACCGAGCAGTACTTCACCCGCCAGACCCAGGTTTTCGCGGAAACCACAGCCACAGCCAGCCAGATCTATGCTGCCGGCTCCGCCACTGCATACCAGGCCGCAATGGATGGCACCGCTACCGCCCAAAGCCAGGCAGCCACCCAGGTCGCCGCCACCCAGCAGACCATTGCCACCGGAACCTCTCAGGCTGCTACCGCCACTCAAGCAGAAGCGGATCACCGTGTACAGGCTACTGCCACGCAGTTGGTCTTGAATGAGATGATCCGGCGCGACGAAAGCCAGCGCCAGACCCAGCTCTTCCGCACCTGGGCGCTACGCCTGGCGCTGGTCCTAACCTTCGTCTTCGGCCTGGTGTTGATCTGGAAAGCCACTCCCTGGCTGCTGATGTGGTTCTTCGGGGTTCAATCCTGGAACGGCAAGCCCATCATCGCCATCCCCGATAGGAAGGGTGGGTTCAAGATCATCGACATGACTCGCAGTCTGGGACCTGGCCTGGAATTTGGCCAGGACGGTCACCTGATTACCACCGGCTCCGCATCCGATATTCAGATTCAAAACGCCATCACCGCCCGGTCCCAGGCCGCCGAACTGCTGCTCGCAATGAGCCATCTGTCTCCCGAAAGCAGAAAGCAGGTTCTGCGCCAGGCGGCCCTGCTGGTCCCGCAGACCAATCCGGCGCCGCTGCTACCGAGTGAACTGGCCAACGTGCAATTCAAGGTGCTGCCGGCCGACGACCACCAGGTGGGCGTCTGGCTGCAAGACGTGGAACCCAAGTTGTTAGAAGGCGAAGAATAAGGAGGCTGCCATGCCGGCAAGTCGCTATCTATCCGAAGCCCGTTACGTCGCCACACGTATCGTCACCGCGCTCAAAGACTGCAATCGCACCCCGGTCTTTCGAGAGTTCGTCATTACCGAGCATGAGGACAACGTAATCCTGTTCGCCGTGCTCGACGAGCAGCGCCTGGGCGAGCCGGTCAGCCTGTACCTGGCTGAGGACGTGCTGCACCAGATCAGCACCCTGACGCGCGGCAAACGTGTGGCCGCCTCCAACCACAACGGGGCGCGCTATGCAGTGCTGCTCTCAACCCCGCCGGCGCTGCCCAAGACGGCTGCCTTCCCCCAGGACCTGGAGTGGGAGGTATTCGCCCTGGGCATCGGTCGGCTGGGTCCAATCCACGTGCCTGCCAACCGGCTGATGAACGTGCTGATCGGCGGCGCATCCCGCTCGGGCAAGTCCAACTTCGAGACAGGCTTGGCCTATACCGCCCTGCAGCACGGCTGCCAGCTCTACCTGGCCGATCCCCAGGAGATCACCTTCTCGCACGCCTGGGACAACCTCTGCGCTGCGCCGGTGGCTTCGTCCAAAGCCGACTTTGCCAGACTGCTGGAGACTATCCAGCAGGAGATGGTGCGCCGCGGTGAATTGTTCAAGAGCGTCACCCGTTCGGGTGGCCTGCCGGTGCAGAAGATCGATGAATACAACCAGGTGGTTCCCCATCCCCTGCCGCGCGCCTTACTGATCGTTGATGAAGCCAACACCTTTATGGACCAGCGCGGCATTTCTGAAACCATTGCCGATATCGCCCGCCAGTCGTTGAAGTATGGCATCCACCTGGTCATCGCCGCCCATTCCTGGCGCTCGCAGGATGTCCCGCGGGGACTGTCGTCCAGCTTTGCCACCCGCGTCTCCTTCCGCGTCAACGACGATACCTCTGCTGCTGTGGTGCTTGACTCGAACGACTGGGGCCGCAAGGCGATGCGACTGGCCTTGCCTGGGCGCGGCATCCTACGCCTGGATGGCAGCGTGGCGCAGAAGTTCCAGGCCTATCACCTGCCCGAAGAACGCCTGGCTGTGCTGTTGTCCGCCGGCGTCCCGGTCAGAGCCAACCCACTTTCAGTCGAGGAACGTCACCTGATCGGATGTGCTCTACAGGAGACCGGCGGTCGCATGACCCAGGAAGACCTGACCGGTTGGGGCTTGCAGCCGCGGGCAGCTCGCCGCCTGGCCGAGACCTGGGAACGCAAAGGCTGGCTGGCCCAGGATCCGAACCGCAGGAATGCCCGTTATGTCACGCCCGCCTTGCTTGAGCTGCTCAACCAGGCGGCATGATGTCAGTTTGTCAGCTTGACAGGCCTGTCCAGCCTGTCAGTCTGTCAGGAAAGTTGTTGAAAAACGCTATGTGTATTGTCCCGTCAAGCTCGTCAATTATCAGATAAGGATACAGGATCAACAGATGATTGCTACCCCAGTTCTCACAACCACAAAAGTCGGCGTTTACGTGGATGTCGCCAACCTGTCGTTGAATGGCGGCTATCACCTGCAGTACGGTGTGCTGCGTGAGTTCGCCTGCCGGGACGGCGCTGAGCCGGTGCGCCTGAACGCTTATGTCGCCTACGATGTTGAGCGCGGCCGGCGTGACCCAACCTACCGTCAGCGGTCAACCAGTTTCCATGCTGTGTTGCGTGATCAGGGCTTCAAGATCATCGTCAAGGAAGTCCACTGGTATCAGGACGAGGGCGGCAAGTACGCCCGCGCCAACGCCGATCTGGATCTGGCCGTGGATGCACTGCTGCAATCGCGCAACCTGGACCGGGTGCTGATCGCCAGTGGCGACGGCGACTTTGTGCGCTTGGTCCAGGTGCTGCAGAGCCGCGGCTGCCGGGTGGAGGCTATTGGGCTGGATAACGTCTCGCACGAGTTGCGCCAGGAGGTCGACCTGTATATGTCCGGCTACCTGATCCCCGGCATGGTTCCGGTGGAAGGCGACGACGAGAGCATGCCGGCCTGGGGCGAGGTAGGCAGCCGGGTGCGCGGCTGGTGTTACTGGCACAACCAGAGCTACGGCTTCATGCGCTACCTGAAAGCCATCAGCCCCAACCTGTGGGTGACCGACGCCCGCAACCCGGTCTCGCCCTATGGCACGGCCTTTTTCCACGACTCAAACCTGCCAGGTATCGTGCGCTCAGACCAACTGCCCAGTAGGGACCAGGTCTTTGAATTCACCCTGGTTGAAGGCGACCGCGGCCTGCAGGCTGTGGATGTCAGCCTGGCCGGAAAAGCCCGGCCCAACCAGGCCGAACCCGGCCTGCGAAGTGAACGCATCTACCAACCATCAGCCGCCCTGTAAGGCGAATCAATCTCAACAAGGAGCACAACATCATGAAGACCAAGATCATCGCCGTATCCAATCAGAAAGGCGGGGTGGGCAAGACCACCACCGCGGTTTCTCTGGCCGCCGGACTGGCCAAAGAAGGCCGGGAGGTGCTGCTCGTCGCTCTCGATCCGCAGGGCCAGTGCGCCATCACCCTGGGCTTGAAACCAGAGCCGGGCACCTTCTACCTGCTGACGATGGGCAACTCGCCGCAGGAGAACTCCTTCGTGCGCCAGTATATCCGCAACACCGGGCGCGAGCGCCTGTGGCTGCTGGCCGGCGATCAGACCACCATGGCTGCCCAGACCATCATCAATGCTGAGAGCCGACCGGTCTCATGCATTCGGGACGCCATCAGCCGCTTCACTCGCAACGGTCTGAACTACATCATTTTTGACACGGCTCCCTCGGTCGGTGGTATCCAGGAGCGTGCCATCTGGGCGGCCGACATGGTGGTCATCCCGACCTCCACCGAATATCTCTCCACCGACAGCGTGCGCAAGATCACCGACACGATGCTGATCCTGCAGCGCGAGAAGGCCTGGCAGGGAGCGCTGTTGGGCGTGCTGCCTACCTTCTACCATGACCAACTGCGCGAGCATAGGGCCGCCATGCAGGACCTGCAGGCTGGATTCGGCGAGCGGGTGCTGCCGCCGGTCCACCGCTCGACCACCTTGAGCGAATGTCCGGGCGAGTCCAAGACCATCTTCGAGAAAGACCCTCGCAGCCGCTCGGCCATCGAGTACCAGGCGCTGGTCGATCTGGTGATCAAGTACAGCTAGTGGAGGTCGCATGAGCAAAAGCACCGCCCGCCGCAGCATCTGGGAAACACCCCAACCCGCCTCCACCGAGCAGGCCATCCAGGAATGGAATGCCCCCGCTCCAGCACCAGCAGACGCTCCCGCTGCCCCGCCGGCTATCTCCGTCGTCGAGCAGCTGCGCGTGGCCGAGAAGCCGCAGCGCGACCGCCAGTGGGAGCGTGAAAACCGGCTGGTGCTCTACCGGGGTGTGCCGGCCAGCCTGCACGCGGACCTCAAGCAGATCGCCGCAGAGCTGCAGGTCCGCACCGGTGACGTGGCCAGGGCCTTCCTGGAATACGCCCTGCTGTGCCACCAGCGCGGCGATCTGCTGATCGAGCCGGTGTTCAGCAACCAGCGCCTGACCCTGTTTCCAACCGGGCAGGGCTGGGGCAAAGAGAATCCGGGCTGGTACGAAAAGGCCTTTCCCACCAAGCCGGCTACCGCGCCAGTCCGCAAAGGTAAGGCTGTCAAGAACAGCCCACCCAAGGCCTGGGAGCAGCAGGTTGCCTACCGCGGCATTCCCGAGGAAGTGCAGGCAGCTATCCACCAGATATATGTCAACCACCATGTCCCCTTAGGCGAGGTGGTGACCCTGCTATTAGGGCATGCGCTGCAAGCCTATCAGGACGGGCGCCTGGTCCTGCGGCCGCAGCCGCGCCAGGCCCCTGGGTTGAACTTTTCCACCCGAGAGTGAACGATGAAGCGGAAGCATTTTGTGAAGTTTCAATTTTCCGAGAAGTTTTGGACTTCGAAAATGGTCCAAAAAGGCAAGTTAGCGGGATTGTTAGCGTGCCGCTATCGCCGTGTTAGCGTTCCGCTCCCGCACCGCTCCCGTTGCCGCTATCGTTGGTCGCACAGGAAGCCCTACAAGGCCCCTGTTTTGAAGCGGCCTGTGTCGTAAGACCTGTAATCAAAAATGCCCGTTTTTGGCGTCAAAACGCCCTGAGCCAATCCACCAGATAAGCATATACGATTGGAGACCCATGACAGACATGCAGCCATCTACCCCACTGATCCCCCACAGCCGCGAGGCCGAAGAAGCCTTGCTGGGGGCCGTGATGATCAACCCTGAAGTGTATTACGAACTCGCACCGTTCCTGCAGGCCGAGGACTTCTACATTCATCGCCACCGCTTCGTCTGGCAGGCTATCGTGCGCCTGCACGAGCAGCGCTGCCCGGTGGACTTCCTGACCGTCTCGGAGGAGCTGCAGCGCGCCGGTCACCTGGACGAGATCGGCGGCCCGGCCTACCTGACCGGCCTGCTCAACAGCACGCCCACCTCACTGCACGCTGTCGCCTATGGACGCCTGGTGCAGGAAAACGCCATTCGCCGGCGTATGCTGGAGGCGGCTAACCAGGTCGCCAGGCTGGCGTACCAGCCAGACGCTCCACTAGAAACGGTGGTGGATGCATCAGAGCGCGCCATCTTCTCTGCCGGCGAGCGGCTGCTGGAGCACGACCTGCGCCCAATCGCCGCCATCCTGAGCGAGCTATACGACCAGGTCGAACAGCGCGCCAGCAATGGCGAGCCGGTTGGCATCCCCACTGGTTTCACCGAACTGGATAACCTGTTGGGCGGGCTGCAGTCATCCGACCTGTTGATCCTGGCAGGCCGCCCGGGCATGGGCAAAACCAGCATGCTGCTCTCGATCATTCGTGAGGCGGTCAAGGTCCAGGACAAGACGGTGGCCTTTTTTAGCCTGGAGATGGCCAGCCAGCAAATGGCGCAGCGCATGATGTCCCAATCTACCGGGATCAATTTCCAAAACTTTCAGTCCGGCCAGCTGGCCGCCGAGGAATGGCGATCTTTCGCCCGGGCAGTTTCCGACCTTAGCAGCACCCGGCTCTTTATGGACCAGACCCCGGCGCTCACCCCCACGCAGTTGCGCGCCAAGTGCCGGCGCATGCAGGCTGAGCACGGGCTCGACCTGGTGGTGATCGACTACCTGCAGCTTATGACCGCCGGTGGGCGCATGGATCAGCGCACCCAGGAGATCAGTTTCATCTCTCGCCAGCTCAAGCTGCTAGCCAGGGAGATGGATGTACCGGTGCTGGCTGCCGCCCAGCTATCCCGGGCCGTTGAGCAGCGCGCTGATAAGCGTCCAGTGCTGTCGGATCTTCGCGAGTCGGGCAGCATCGAGCAGGACGCCGATGTGGTGATGTTCCTGTACCGTTCAGAAGAAAATGAAAAAGATGGCCTTGTGGATGTCAATATCGCCAAACATCGCAACGGCCCGGTAGGCTCGATCCAGTTGGGGTTCCGGCCGGCCGCCACTCGTTTCGAGAATGTTTCCCTAAAACGATACTCCAATGAGAAGCGCTATGAATAAAACAATATTGCCAAAATCGAACGCTTGCCAGTTTTATACTTTGCCAGGGGCAGGATTGGTACAAAGGCTAACCCCGAATCGCAGAGGCGTCCTATGCTACCCGATCCAACCCTAAAAACCGGGGCGAGCAGCGCCGACGAGCGCGACACGCCGATTGAGATTTATTTCGGCAATCCATCGCTCGACCTCGGCGCCGCCTCGCTGCCGCGCATCCTGCCCCGTTTCTGGGTGTACCTGACTGCCGGCGACGAGCAGTTGACCGACTGGGAGTACGCCATCCTGGTTCAGGTGCTTACGCTGCGAGAGTCCCAGGATTACGAGCTGCGCGCTGCCAACCTGCCCGTGCGCAGCAAGGTATCGTCCATCGAGCGCACCAAGACTAAGCTCCGCCGCATGGGACTGGTCTTTACCCAGCGGCTGTACTACCCGCCCGTCCCTGGCGATATGCCCAAGATGTACGCTCAACGGTGGGACCTGCGCTCGCTGTTTTATAACCTGGAATTGATCGCCCGCCTGTGGATGTCGCGCCAGGCCCAGCTTATCGCTACCTGGAACGCCGGCGGTCGGCGGGGTGTAAAACCGGTCTACACCTTCGAGCCTGACTTCGCTCACCAGGTCCAACTCCCCACCGATGTCGCCCTGGACATCCTGCGCGATGTTTTCTATCCCATCCCCGACTACTGGAAGCAGCAGACCCAGGCCCTGGTAGCCAGTTTGCCTACCGCGCATGATATGCAGGGTACGCTGCCTATCGCGCATGAGATGCAGGATACGCCTACCGCGCATTTCATGCGTGGTACGGCCCCTACCGCGCATGAAATGCGCGGTCATCTATTAGAAGACGAGGACGACGAGGAGGAGGGCGCGCCCGCCCTTGCGAAACAGATTTTTGCTCATTTCACAGCCCGCAAAGGCGATCCCGATTACCAGCCGTCCCCCAAAGAGCAGTCTGCGCTGCGCAAGCTGCTCGCCGAAGGTTTCAGCCTGGAGCTGATCCTGGCCGGGATCGACCACGCCTTCGACCGCCCCAACAAACCGCGCTTTTTCACCCACTGCGCCGCCATCACCCGCGACCTGGCCCGCCACCAGCAGGAAAATCCCGAGCCGGAAACCCGTACCCAGCCGGAAGCCCGAGTGGATGCAGCCCTTACCCCGGCGGAAGAATCGCGACATGATGGCAGGCAGTCCGAAGGCGGAATTGGCACACCAGCCGGCCAGGCCCGCAGCGAGGCCCCCTTGATCATCGACGCCCACCTGGTACGAGCGGTTGATGTTTACCGCAGCGCCGATCGAGATATCACCGCCGATCTGTTGGGGCGTTTCCGCCTGCTGGCCAGCCGCTGTGATGCCGCTGCCCGATCAGCCGGCGCGACCGGCGGCGATTGGTTGGCCGATGCTCTGACGGCCGCCCTGGGCGTGGCCAGGCCGGGCAGCCTGTTGAATTACACCGACGCGGTGCTGAACGACTGGACCCACAATGGTCGCCCGAGTGGGCATGCCAACAATCGTGGAGATCAGGGCGCCGGTCAGCAACAAAAAACTGGACGACCGGGCGTAGGTTTCGGGCGCAAAAACAAAACTGGAGAACCGGGCGTGAACCAGGGCATCAGCGAATTTCTTGAAAAACACGGAGGGCTCCATGGCCAGCAGTCCGATTGATGTGTTGAAAGTGCTCAAGCTCCTGGGGGAGGTTTATCCAAACTACCAGTTGAGCGGCAGCGCCGTTGCAATTTATGTGCGCATGCTGTCCGACCTGCCGGCCGAGCTGATCGAGGAGGCTGCGCTGGACCACATCTCTCGTTCAGCGTTTTTCCCGACCATCGCTGAGCTGCGCTCAGCCGCTTTCGACATCCTGGAAGCGGTCCAACAAAATCCATCCGCCTACGATGCCTGGAGCCAGGTGCAGCTAGCGATCCGCAGCGTTGGGCATGTGGGGCAGCCGGTTTGGGACGATCCGCTGATTAAAAAAGTAGTGGATGACCTCGGCTGGCGACACCTGTGCCTGTCCGATAATCCAATTGCCGACCGCTCGCACTTTATTCAGGCTTATCAGGCGCTGGCTGAGCGCCGGCGCATCGAGCAGCGCCGTCCCCTGGAAGTGCAACAATTTATTGCCCTGCAGGCCGGCTCGCAGCGCGAGCTGCCGGCGCAGCTAACTGAAGAAAATCCAACAAACCAACAACTTACCGGAGCATAAGCAAACCCATGTCGAACAATATTGTCTTTCTGGTTGGCTGGCTGGAGATCGAAAATGTACAAACTGTCACCCTGGGGCGCGACCAATCAACCCCGACCACACTGATCCACGCCTGGGTCTACACCGACAAGCCCTACCTGGGTGGCAAGCATCCCATCGTGTTCACGGGTGAGCCGGCCCAAACTGCGATGGAATGGGCGCGTGAGTGGCCGCCGCACACACCCCTACCGCAGGTGGTGGTGCAAGGGCAGTTGGTCACACACAACGGGCAGTCGCGGGTCAACGTGCGCAAGGTCAGCTTCTTGGGCTCGTTCGACCCGGCCTATAAGACGATGATGATTGGTCTGGCGCGTCTGCTGGAGAAAAAGCAGGACGGCGAGTTGCGGTCCGGCCTGGCCGATCTGCTGCACCGCAACGCCCGTGGTTCGGATTATTTGGGCGGAGCAAACAGGTAAAAACCACCCTGATTTACTCCCCCATCTAGCTTTTTTGCATATTTCACAGCATCTGGTTAAAAATGACGGTTCCGTCAATCTCGTTTCCCCCCATTCCTGAGAAGCTACCCCCCATGGTGGAGGCAGCCTTGGCCGGCATGCGCCGCGACTGCCGGACGCGTCTGTTGCAAGGATTGTACTTGCTTGGCGCGTCCGGCCTGTCGGTGGAGCGGGAACTGAGGTCGGTGATGGAAATGGCGCTGGGGGTAAGTGGGGATAATGCATCAGTGAAAAGGATTTTCTCGCGTGATTTGCCGAGGTTAGGATGGGTTATCAGAGAAACGCCCTATTTCATTCGTAGCAGCCGGTTGGCACTTATTCGTCTCTCTAACATGGGTCGCAAAGTTTACAAGGAACTAGGGTGGAAAGCGATTGCCTCTGAATGGGAATATCTTATGCGTGCGCACCAAGG
>JBJSYW010000159.1:0-11910 GCA_046089985.1 Chloroflexota bacterium | reverse complement strand
ATTACGCTCCTTCTGTAGATTTATCGCGCGACTGGGTCCCGGACACGGCCATGCAGCCGCACGGAATTACATAACTTCCGGCGCAGGGATATCCAGCAGGCGCAGGGCGTTGGCCAGGGTCTGCCGCGCAGCTGCAACCAGCTGCAGGCGAGACTGGCGGATGCCCGGATCCTCGGTCTGGATCACCGGTACCGCGTGATAAAAACTGTGGAAGGCGTTGGCCAGCTCATATGCGTAGCTGGCGATGATCAGCGGGCGGTATTCGTTGGCCGCCTGCTGCACAGTGGACGGGAAGCGCGCAATCAGATCGATCAGCTGCACTTCGTGGCCGGTCAGGGTGTGGCTAAATTCGGCCTGACCCGGAATACCTCCGGATTTCTTCAAGATGCTGTTGGCGCGCACGTGGGCGTTCTGGATGTATGGACCGGTGCGCCCGTCGAAGTTCAGGGCTGCGTCCCAGTCAAAGACGATGTCTTTGTTGTTATCGACCGAGAGCATGGCGTAAGACATTGCTCCCAGGCCAACCTGCTCGGCCACCGCCTGGCGCTCCGACTGCGGCAGGTCGGGGTTTTTCTGCTCGATCTCGGCCAGCACGCGCCGCACCGCTTCGTCGGCCACATCCTGGTACAACACCAGCCGCCCGCGCCGGGCCGACATGGCCCCTTCCGGCAGCGAGACATAGCCATAGGCCAGGTGATAGCACTTCTCAGCTTGTTTGAAGCCCCACAGCTCCAGGATCTTGAAGGTCTGCTGCAGGTGCAGCGACTGGCGCACGTCGACGACATAGATTGAGCGGTCGATGTGGTACTGCTCAAACTTGACCTTCGCCAGCGCCAGGTCTTTGGTCAGGTAGAGCGTAGTGCCGTCCGAGCGCAGGATGACGTTGGTGCGGTACTTTTCCTTCTTCAGCCCCAGCTTCTCGTCGATCTTGACAATCACCGGGCCGTCCGGGCGCTCGTCATCGGCGATGCCCAGGCGGATCAACTCTTCGACGATGTCTTTCGATGGTTTGTCGACATCGCTCTCGTAGAAGAAGACGTCCATGTGGATATCGAGCTGGCGGAAGATATCGCGCAGCTCTTCCAGGCTCCACTCGCGCGTCCGCCGCCACAGTTCACGCACCTCGGGGTCGCCGGCGTCCCAACGGCGGTACAGCTCGCGGCGCTCCTGCTCGTACTGCTCACGCTGGGCGGTCTGCTCAGGGGTTTCGTCGGCTTTCTTTTCGAGCAGATTGGTGGCCTCGATGTACAGCTTCAGCAGCCACTGGCCGCGTTCGTGCACGCCCTGTGGCTCCTGGCCCTGGTAGAACTTCTGGTAGATCCAGCACACCGTGATCACACCCAGGCCGATATCGCCCGGGTAGGAGGCGCGCACGGTTTCAAAACCGGCGAACTCGACGATGCGCGCCAGCACTTCGCCCAGAATGGAGTTGCGGTAGTGCCCGATGTGGAACGAGTGATGGGTGTTGGGCTGGGCATATTCGACCATTACCCGCTCGCTCTTGCGCTCGCCGCGGCCGTAATCTTTCCCGGCCGCCAGCACGCTGCCCACCACCTGGCGGCTAAAGACCGGGGTGGCGTAGTACAGGTTCAGGTAGCCCTTGACCGCCTCGACGTGCGAGAAGCCTTCGGGTGTGCCCAGGTGGGCGGCCACTGCGGCGGCGATCTCCTGGGCGCGCTGTGGCACCGGGGTGCGCGGCGCGCCGACGGGCAGGCTGCGCGCCTCTTGGGCCGCCAGCTGGAAGAAGGAAGTGGCGATGCCCCACTCGCCCGCAAAGGGCAGCGGCGACCACTGCAGTTCGACCTCGGGCAGCCCGTGGTCGGCTTGGTAGCGGCGGATGAGTTGTGTGATGGCCTGGATTTCGCTGTCAAACATAGGATGAGTGCCTGGTATCCATCAAAAAAATGAATTAGACCGATCCAGGATTATACCCGACAAGTGCGCTTCCCTCACCCCGCCGAAAATCATCCACTTTGCAGTGAGATATCACGCCTGGTGGGAGCGCACTCGATTGGGTAGATCCTTTTCCGAAAAAACGCCCGTCGGCGCAGCCTGGCAGATAACACAAACAGCGGGAGCCAATGAGGTTCAGGCTCCCGCTGGCGGTTTTGCAGCGGCATGCGCGCCGGAGGGTTGAACTAGGCGCTCTTGGCGATTTCGTTCAAGCGCTTCATCAGGCGGCTCTTGCGGCGGGCAACGTTATTCTTGTGCAAGATGCCCTTCTCGGCAGCCTTGTCCAACGCGCTGATCGCCACGCGGGTGGCCTCGAGGGCGGTATCCTGAGCGCCGGTCTCAATGGCGGTCTTGGCCTTGCGCACGGCAGTGCGGGCGCGGCCCACAAAATAACGGTTGCGCAGACGACGCTTCTCGTTCTGCCGGTTGCGTTTGATTTGAGACTTAATGTTAGCCAACGTACTCCTCCAAAAACACTTCAATCCTTAATTTGCACGGCTTGAAATTTTACCTGACAGTGGCGGATTTGTCCAGCTATTGGGACAACGAATTTTCATGTATAATGTCAGGCGCTCCTGCTGCCCGATCTGATCCTTTTGGAGACCGCCATGCCGCCTGAGAATAAATCCACCCGTCCACTGCGCATCGCCGGTTCGCTGTCGCACTACCTGGCTGAACAGCGCGCCAACCTTGCCAACCGCCTGATTTCCACGGAACTGCGCTCCGGGCGGATCCTGGATATCGGCTGCGGGTGGAACCCGTTCTTTATCGCCCAGACGCCCTTCGCTGAAAAATTCGCCATTGACCGGGTGACCCCGGCGTTGGATCTGCAAGGTGTGCAGTGGATTAACCGTGACATTGAAGTAACCCCCCAACTGCCCTTTGAAGACAACTACTTCTCGGCGGTAACGATGCTGGCGGTGATTGAGCACCTGGACCCGGCGCCCGTCCAGATCCTGCTGCAGGAGGTCTACCGTGTGCTTAAGTCGGGTGGGGTGTTCATCATGACCACGCCGTCGGCCTGGTCGGATGGACTGCTGCACTGGCTGGCGCGGGCGCGCATCGTCAGCGAAGATGGGATCCACTCGCACGTGTGCGTCTACAGCATGGCGCTGCTGGGCTGGCAGTGCGGGCAGGCCGGCTTTGCGATGGACCGGGTGCGCTTCGGTTATTTTGAAGCATTCCTGAATATGTGGGCGATGGCGACCAAGTAGCCGGCCCAGGGCGGCGCCGCTCAAAAGGCACCCTTGCCCTGGATGACCACCCCAATAGTTTTAATCAGGATATAGATATCCAGCAAGAGCGAGTAGTTCTGCACGTAATACAGGTCATCCTCGGTGTTCAGATGCATTGGCCGGTCGCTGCGGCCGTTAATCTGCCACCAGCCGGTGATGCCCTGCGGTACGGCAAAGCGCTGGCGCTGCCAGGTCTCGTAGCGCTCGACCAGGTAAGGCAGCCCGGGGCGCGGGCCAACCAGGCTCATCTCGCCTCTCAGCACGTTAAAGATTTGCGGCAGTTCGTCCAGGCTGGTGCGGCGCAGGAAGCGGCCCACGCGGGTGACGCGCGGGTCGCCGGCCCGTTTGTGCACCGCTCGCCCCAACTCGTCGACCTGCTCCACCTGCGCCTGCAGCTGCTCGGCCTCCGGGCACATGCTGCGGAACTTGAGCATGGTGAACAGCCGCCCGTTCTCGCCCACCCGGGTCTGCTTGAACAGCACCGGTCCCCGGCTCTCCAGCCGCACCGCCAGGGCGATCCCAGCCATCAGGACCAGCGCCGGCGGCAGGCTGAGCAGCGCCACCAGCAGGTCGAAGGCGCGTTTGGCCAGGCGTTGGCTGTCATTCAGGGCCGGAGCGCGCAGGTCAAGCATCGGGAAGCCGGCCAACTCCTCGATCGCTGCCTTGTGCAGCGCCAACCGGAAATAGTCCGGGATCACCCACACCCGCACCGGCAGGGCGTATAGTTCGCCCACCAATTGGTTGATGCGTTTATAGGCCCGCTGCGGCAGGGCGATCACCACATCATCCACCGCCCGGCTGCGCACTGTGTCGGCCAGGCCGCTTAGCGGGCCGATCACGTCCGGATGGGCCTGGCGCACTTCCGGGCTGTCATCCAGCAGCCCGGCAACCACCAACCCCAGGGCTGGGTCGGCGGCGATGGCCTGCTGCAGACTGCGACCCAGCGCTCCGGCGCCGGCGATCAGCACCCGGCGCTGCCCGGGCCTGCGCTTCAAACGCTGCAGGGCCAGCCGCGCCAGCCCGCGCCAGGCCAGCATGCCCAGGTAGGTTAGCAGCACAAAGGCTACAAACAATAAGCGGGAGACCTGCCGGTACGATAGGTATAACGTGCCTGCCAGCGCCACTGCTGCAAACAGCGCCCCCAACGTCAGCCCGGCGAACTCGTCGATGCCGCGCCAGTTGCGCCGGCCATCATACACCCCCAGCTGCATCAGGATGGCGATCCATTCAAGGGCAAAGAGTGGGAACACGATCCACGGGGTGGGGATAACCTGCGGGTAGTCGGCCGCAAAGGGCAGGAAGCCCAGCCCCGGGCGCAGGCGGGTGGCCAGCGCGAGCATGCTGCCCACCAGGACGGCATCCATCAGGATCGAGAACAGGGCGTAATTGATCGAGAATCGACGAAACATACCATGCTCGCTTATTGGGGGGTGTGGAGCATGTTCCAGTTCAACTGCAGCGAGCACCCGGCGGTCAACTGGGCTGCCGGGTGCAGGCTGAGCACCGGCTGCCCGCTGGATGCCGGGAGCGACTGCGAGAAACCGGCCTGCTGCTCGGCGGCGGCTTCCAACAACCGGATGCTCTGCAGCAGCTCACCGCTGGGAGCGTAATACTCCAGCTGCACCCGCACAGCCGGGCAGTTCTGGCCCTGGTAAGCCCAGCGGCCTTCGATCGCATGCAGCCCCACCGGGCCGTTGACGTACAGGTAGGCGGCCGGCTGGTCCAGCCCGGGGGCAGCCAGTTCCAGCCGGTAGTCTCCCCGCAGGGTGGTCTGCGGCAGCGGCGCGCCGGGGGTGAGCGTGATCCAATCCGCCTGCCCGGCCGGGCGGCGGTTGATGAACGCTGCCAGCCGGGCATAGGTTTGCACAGCGGTGGCAAGCGTTGTTGGGCGGACCCGGCGGTAGACCTGCACCTCGAAGTCCGGCTGCAGCTGCCAGCGCTCGGGCTGCAGGGCAAAGTCGCCGGCGATCTCCCAGTCGGTGCTGAAGGCCTCCACCACGCTGGTGAGCACTTTTTGCTGGGCTGTGTCTTTCAAGGTGTACTGAGGCGGAACTGCCAGCACGACCCAGTCTGCCTGCAGCAGACGTTCGAGCGGGTAGTAATCGCGCGAGTCGATATAGGGCACGTACTGGATGTTCAGCAGGCGCTCGTGATAAATCGCCTGCTCGGCGTTTTTGAGCAGGTCTTCGTTCAGATGGGCCGATGAAGCTGCCGTGTAAACCGGCTGTCCGCCGGCGGCTGCCTGGCGCAGGTAGCCTACCAGGCGCTCCACTTCTGCGTAGTCGGCGCGCTGCAGTGGGGTGTAGTTTTCAGCGAATCCGGCCTGCCAGGTGAGCTGCGCTCCAGCCGGGCTAAGCGACAGGATGAAGCTGCACAGCAGCCAGGCGAAGAATAGCGCGCCGGCAGCCGCGCGACGCAGGCCGCTCAGCCTGGTCATTAGCGCATAGCCAAGCAGGCTAATGCCGAGGGTGAGAAAGACTGTCAGGTGCAGCGTGTAATGCGTGGCAGCGTTGCGCACTGCGCTGATCCAGACCAGCCAGGTGACCAGCCCCAGCACAACCACAAAGGCAGCGCCTGCCCGCCGGACGTGACCGGGGCGGACCAGGGCCAGCACATATCCGGCTGTGGCGGCCAGCCAGCTTTGCCAGCCAAAGAAAGCCAGGTAAGCGCCGGCTGTTTCCAGCACGCCCAACTCATAAGACGCGTACAGGCGGCCATAATTGCGCATGAGCGCCAGCACAACGAACGGCAGTCCCAGCAGCAGCAGCCATCCTACGGCGGACAGCAGCGTATACACCAGGTCCAGCGCTTGCCGCTTCAGCGCAGATAGCGGGAGCGTCTGCCCGGCGCGGCGCTGGATCAGCAGAGCGCCGGCCCAGGCGGCGGCTGCGGCGATAAAGAAGGCTGGGAGATCGTAGACATAATGGCGTCGCAGCAGGGCGGCGGCGGCCAGCGCCAGCCCAATCGCCAGCCGCTGACGGCGGCTGTCCAGCGTTGGCCGGCGCAGGTACAAACCTATCGCCAGGGCGATCATCAGCGCCGCCGCCACGTCTGGGTAACCCCGCAGAGCCGGCGCCCAGGCGATCGGGAACAACGCGCTGGTCCAGGCCCCCAGCCAGAAAGCCAGGCGGCGTTTTTCACTCACCAGCAGCGACGCCAGCCAGCCGGCCGCCAGGATGTAAGGCAGCTGGGAGACCAACGCCAGGCGCACAACATACCCGATGCGGTCCAGCGGCAGCCAGCAGGTGAACAGAACCAGCGGCAGGCTGAACAGGTAGTTGTAATCTTTGGCCAGCGAGACGCCCACATCGATCACGAAGCGCAGCAGGGAGTCATTCAGGTCGCCGGCCACCCGTTGGGTGATATTATGGAAGTTGGCGTAATCCCAGTAGTAGAAGATATGCTCGCTGCGAAGGTAGAAATAGGGCAGGACGGCTGCCAATATCACCAGCCCGATAAATTGGAGGAAATCACCAGTTCGGGCTTGCGACCAGGTCGGGAGCTTCAGTCTGCGGTAAATCGGAGACGCATTGTTAGATTTGCTCATACACGCGTTGTACAGCGATTATAACGTAATTTGCTAACCCCTAATGAAATGCCCATTCGATGCAAATGTGCTATACTAGCTCGCGCTTGCGGGTCTCTCGATATCCTGGGGTACGATTCTGAGTGATTATTGCCTGATTTCGTTCTATGATGCGCGCTCTTGCTGTTCGGCTAACCAATCGCCTGCCTTCTCGCCAGGATTTGCATCTCGTGCTGCATGTTTGTGTACTCCCGGGACATATGTGGTTGTGGCTGCTTTTCCTGTACCGGCTGCCGAATTTTTTATTGAATATGCGGCTGGGAGAGATCGGGATCGTGCTTGCTTACATGGTGAGCGCTGCACTGCTAGAAACACTGCTGTTATGCGCTCTTCTCGTGCTGCTGGCATTCTTACTGCCACGCCGTTTTTATCTCGATCAATTCGCAGCTCAGTCAGCGTATATTGTGATTCTTGCAGCCTTAGCCGCAGTTGTCCTGCAAGTATTTTATTCCGGCATCCTGACTACCTCGATCGCTAAACAGGCGCGGGGCGGTCTTTCCGGCATGTTTCCTTGGGCGATTGCTGCTGCAGGAGTGGTTTTTATACTGGTGCTGGTTAGTCTACCTTTCGGCCTGCGTCGCTGGCCGCGCCTTGCTAGCGGCGCGGTAGGCTTTGAAGATCGCTTATCCGTGCTGGCCTGGTTCTTCCTGACAATCGATGGTATTGGTCTTGTCGTGGTTATGGTTCGCAGCTTGATATTGAGCCTATCATGAGCAGTCCCTCCCTGGATCGCCGCGCATTCTTGAAATTAACGGCTTTTGCTACCCTGGCGGGAGTAACCGGTCGGTTAACGGGACTACCTGAGTTTTTCATACAGAATACATCCGCCTTGCCGAACATCCTGGTGCTGGTGTTTGATGCAATGAGCGCGCGGAATATGGCGCTTTACGGTTATCCGCGGCAGAACACGCCAAACCTGGAGCGTTTTGCCCGGCGGGCGACGGTTTTTCACCAACATCATGCAGCCGGCAACTTTACCAGCCCGGGAGTATCCAGCTTATTGACGGGAGTTTATCCCTGGGAGCACCAGGCGGTGCAGCAAGGATCGCGGGTCGCGCCGGCTTTTAAGGACCGCAGCATCTTCTCTCTCCTGCCTCAGCAGTATCAATCATTTGCCTATACCCACAATCGATATGTGTACATCTTATTGGATCAGTTTCGGCAGCATATCGATAAGCTGCCATTGATTGCGGAATTGGCCGATTATTCGGGGATGTACTCGGAAGATCTGTTCCCCGCGGATTATTATTTGGCGGATAAGGCCGAGATGACCTTGAAGCTGCAGAAGAATATCAAAGTACCGGCTTCTCTGTGGCTGTCATTACTGGATTATTGGTTGACCCGCCTGGGGAACCGGTCGTTAGCCAGTAAGCTTCGTAGTTCGTATCCCTATGGACCAGTAAGCTGCGGACAGGGCTTCGTCTGGGGGCATTGTTTTCAGCTTGAAAAAGCCATCGACTGGACACTTGAACAGGCTCTCACATCCGCAGCCCCTTACTTCGGTTACGTTCATTACTTCCCGCCTCACCAACCCTATACACCGCGAGCTGAGTTTGCTGAGCTTTTCATTGATGACCATTACCAGCCGCCTGACAAACCCATTTATCCGGATGGCAAACCGGCCGACCAGGCGGCTATCGACCGCCAGCGCTTGCTGTATGACCAGTTTATCGCTCATGTCGATGCTGAGTTTGGCCGCTTGTATGATTCACTGGAACGGTCTGGTGTGCTGGAGAATACGTGCCTGGTGATTACGTCGGATCACGGTGAGATTTTCGAGCGCGGCCTGATTGGTCACGGTACAAGCGCGATGTACGAACCGCTGCTGCATATTCCGCTGCTAATTGCAACTCCTGGACAGCAAGAGCGGCGCGATATCTATACGCCAACCAGTGCCGTCGACCTGCTTCCCAGTATCCTGGGCCTTATCGGAGCGGGCATGCCCGCAGGCATCGATGGTCTGGCGCTGCCGCTCGACGGCATTCCTGAACCGGCTAAACCGCGCCCGGTTTTCGCGCTTGAAGCGAAAGCCAGCCCGCGTGGCAGCTCACCCCACCCGAGCACATCCGTTGTTATCGATTGGCCATATAAATTGATTAGCTATCGCGGGTATGCGAGTATGCCGGATACGCCTGAACTCTACCATCTGGAGCAAGACCCGGAAGAGCTGGTTGATCTGTATACTCCCGGAAATCCAATTGCGGAAGATCTGCTTCGACGACTGCCGTAAGAATCATTTACCGGGTTCGGCAGACCCTCTCAATGCAGATATTTCTGATGGGACAAAAACGGTTATGGCAGCAATATGACCTCTGAAGGATTAAGCGAGCGGGAAATTGAAATCCTGAAACTGGTTTCAACCGGTGTGAGCAATAAGGAAATTGCCAGCCGGTTGTCGATCAGTACCAATACGGTTAAGGTCCATATCCGCAATATATTTACCAAGATTAATGTTAATTCGCGCACCGAAGCGGCGATCTATGCAATCAATGCCGGACTGATCAGTGTCAGTGCGGCCGGCCCGATTGCAGATCTGGAGCACGAAAAAGAAGACTCTAAGTCGCCAATTGATGCGCCTGAAACGGAAGCGGAGCCACGACCGGGACCATCGGAGCTGCCAAAAGCTCGCCGGTGGGTGCTGCTTGGCTTGGGGGCTGCTGTCGTGGCGCTCCTGGCGATGGCTTTGTTCGTTATCATTCGCCGGCAGGCACTGCAGCAGACGGCTGTCCCCCAGGCGTCTGCCTCGGCGGCCTGGATAGAACTGCCACCTCTGCCGACCGCTCGTTATAACCTTGGCGCAGCTGCAACCAATGAAATGCTGTATGCGATTGGCGGGATGGATGAGGACGGACCGACAGGTGTCTTGGAGATCTATAACCTGAAAACGCAGCAGTGGAGCGTTGGACCGGAAAAGCCTACTCCGGTTGGTGATATCGGGGCATCCGTGGTCCGTGGAAAGATCCTGGTTCCAGGCGGTCGGTTAACGACGGGGGCGGTCAGCCGGGTGTTGGAAATTTACGATCCTCGCTCGTCAGCATGGTCTGCTGGTGCCGAGTTACCGGATGGGTTAGCAGGATACGCTTTTACCGTATACGAGGGTCGGGTATACCTCTTTGGCGGTTGGGACGGGAATCGGTATACCGATCTGGCGCTCATGTACGATATTGAAACGAACCGCTGGGATCGCTTGCCACCAATGCCAACGGCGCGAGGCTATGCCAGTGCTGCAGCAGCCGGGGGGAAGATTTATGTAATGGGCGGGACCGATGGAAACCACAGCCTGGCGGTAAATGAAGTATTTGATCCGAACCTTGTGCAGGAAACAACCGATGTCTGGAGCCAGGCAGCGGCGCTGCCGTTGGAGCTTCAAGAGCAGGCAAGCGCCGAGATTGCCGACATGGTTTACCTGTTTGGCGGCAGCCAGCCGGCAGGACAAAACGACCGAAATTACATATATAATCCCCTCCAGGACAGTTGGAGTGTATTCGAAGCGGACAGACAAAGCATTGGAGCAGGGGTGCGGGTGCTCAGCCTTGGTTCAAGCTTTTATGCCTTAGGTGGCAGATCCGGACAACAACCCATGCACACCCACTTAATGTATCAGGCTTTCTATACGTTATCCTTCCCGGTGATCATAAAATAATGGAGTAAGGATCTGCAACAGATGCAAAAATAAGGCGGGGGCAGATGCCTGCTCCCGCCTTATTTTTGTCACTTGTAAACTTCACCTGATCTTCCAGGTGAGGCTGCCTGGGCAGCCGGTCAGAGAATCCGATCTACGGAGTCGAGGAAGTAACCGGGATTGCGTTGTAATCCTCGCCGGCCTGCAAGGTGCCGTTGTAGGTCTGGACACGGGCGATTGCAGCTAGCTGGCTGCCGGCAGGGCCTTCGATCAGGACGCTGCCACCGCTGGTGCCGGTGTAATAACCAAAGGAAGTCAGGGTCGGGGTACCCAGCGTGGGATTGGAGTTGACTTTGGCATACTGGTCGATTGGGCCCGGGATCGTGTGGATCGAAAGAATGGAGCCGTCAAACTTGATATACTTGACCGTGATGCTCTCGCCAGCCGGGATATCGGCCCCAATGTTCTGGATCGCGATGAAGGTGCGCTGCTGTTTGCCAAGGAACCAGTTCGTATTATCGGCATAGCGTACGTAGGGAAGGGCCAGGATGGTAGCGCCGGTGCTTACACCCTCGAACGCCGTGGCCAGGCCGCCGCCAACAACTTTACCGATGGCGATGACCGGGATGCTGTCGACAGTGCTTTCAACGACTGCAGAACCCGAGAACGGGTGCGGCATACCGGGGGTGGCGCAGGTGTTGAAACTGGTCTTATTCCCGGGGTTAATCGTCGCGCTCTGCTCGTAGGTCGCCCCGCCGCCAACCGGGGTGAAAGTAATTTTCACGCTGGCTACATCGCCAACGGTAGTGCTCGTGTTCTGGACTGCGAAGTAAGTTGTCGGGCCGGCGTCCTTGCACAGGGCTGTGGGCAGGTAGAATGTCGTGCTGCCCGCGCCAATGCCTTCGAATGCCTTCGCATCGTTCTTACCAGTGCCAGAACCGAGCTCCAGGATGCTGGATACAATCGAACCACCGGACGTCTCAAGCACGACCGAGCCTTCCCAGTCGGTTGCCGAGATAATCGTTGTATTGCCCGCGTCCACGATATAACCGGCACCGGGTTGGAGTGTCTGAGTGCTCTCGTAGGTCGCAGCCGTCGCGCCAATCGCGAAGAACTTCAGCGTGACCGAAACCGTGTCGCCACCGGCGTTTTGCACCGAGAGGATTGATTTATTGCCGGGTTTCTTGAAGAACGAGGCCACCAGGGAATTTTCTGTACCGCCGCTGAAGCCGTTGGACAGCGGGCGGGCTTTAATCGTGGTGCTGCCGGCCGTCTGTACCAGGGTGGCGGCCATCGGCTGATCGGATGTCATAACTGCAGTACCGCGGAAGTTCGATGATAGATTTACATCCCCGATGTAAATCGATGTACCGGCGCCCTTCGCCAGGGTCGGGCGATTAATGACTGTCGGGCTGGTGTCGTTCTGATCTTTGTAGAACAGGATCGCAACCGAGTTCGCCGTTCCGTCACCGATATTCTGATAGGTGATTGATGTGGTGAAGGCGGTCTCATAG
>JBJSYW010000158.1:0-3519 GCA_046089985.1 Chloroflexota bacterium | reverse complement strand
ATAATCGCCGCCAACCGGCAACACAGCCGCGCGGGAAGGCCGCCGCGGCGGGCTGCGGCGGCTCACCGCCGAGGGACCGTGTGAGGGGCGGACCCGCCCCCCACGCCGGTGGGCTAGGGCAGGCGGATGCTGCCGTGCAGCGTGCCGGCGCGCTCGGAGCTGACCGTGACGCTGACGGTGCTGCCCGGCTGGCCGCGGATGGTCCACACGGCCCGGCCGCGGTGGTCGGTATCGCCTTCGGCCCAGACCGGGATGACATCGAACTTATTGCTGCGGCCTTCCAGGTGACCCAGCTCGACCTGGGCGCGGCCGTTGATCACCTCGGCGCCGGCAGGCAGTTCGAGCTGGGCGCGCACCGGGCGGACGGCTTTGCGCTTTTTGCCCTGCTCGCTGGTGCAGGTGGGCAGGTAGCCGGTGTTATCGACCACCAGGTTGATGTGGTATTTGCCGTCTCCAAGCGGCAGGGCCTCAAAGGCGAACAGCGACAGGCGCGGCAGCAGGTCGCACAGGGCCAGGGCGAAGGGCACGTTACGTTCGGCCTCGGCCGCCATCAACGAGGGCGGTGGGTTGCGCCAGGTGTACATCAGATCCCAGCCGCCCAGCTCGATCTGGCCGAGCTGCGGGTGCTTGACCGGGTACCAGGGCACGTAGCCGGAGGGGGCGTGCTCGTCGGCCCATTTTAGGATCTGCAGGTCTTCCTCGTGCGGATGGATGCGATACCACTCGATGAACTTGCGGTCTTTCAGGCCGGCCTCGTTGGGCAGGTCCCACAGTTCGATGGTGAAGGCATACGCGCCGAAGTGGTCGTACAGGTAGTCGTCGAAAGCGCCGGAGGTGACTTCCTTGGGATGGTACTTGAAATCGTGGAAGGTGGAAACGCTGCGGTAACCGGTGATGCCGGAGCCGATCTCGCCGATGGTCTTGAAGACCCACAGGTCGGAGACTTCCATCTCGTCGTCAGACTTGGTCGAATAGGGGCGCAGGATGACGCGGCTGAAGGTGTGGTAGGTGACGGCGATGTTGATGTTGCGGTGGCGGGCGACGAAATCGACCATGGCGCGCACTTCCGGCTCGGAGGCAGGGTAGTCGCCGGCGCCGTGCTGCTGGCCTTCGGTGCGCCATTCGAATGGGAAGTTGCGGTTGAAATCCAGCCCTTCGGGGCGTGGGGCGGTGGTGATGCGGTAGCCGTCGAAGTCCAGGATGCGGCCTTCGGGCAGCAGGCGGTAATAGACGCCGCCGTGCTCGTCGGGGCGGCGCTTCTGCATCAGGCGCGGGTCCAGCTCGCTGACCTTCCAGTCGCCGTTGGGGTCGAGCAGGCGCATGGTCAGGATGCGGCCGTCGCCGTCGATGTCTTCTTCGTGCAGCCCGGGCTGGCGCTCGCCCCAGGGGTAGAAACGCACGCCAGAGCGCACGGCGCGCGGCACGGCCTGCAGGGCCAGGGCGGCGCCATCCGGGTTGGCGCGCGGCACGATGTAGTAGGTGTGGTAGTCGAGCTGGCGGGTGATGCGCGGGTCTTTGCCATAGCCGTCGAGCAGGGTCTGGACGATGCGCAGTGCGGTGGTCGTGCCGGCCAGTTCGGTGGCGTGGATGTTGGCGTCGATCCACATGGCGGGCTTCTCGGTATCGGCGCCGCTGGCCTGGGTGGTGAGGGTCAGCAGCCAGATGGGGCGGTCCTCATAGCTGCGGCCCAGTTCGGAGAGCTTCACCAGGGCGGGGTACTGTTCGGCCCAGGTATGCAGGATCTGTTCGAGTTCTTCGTTCTTAAAGTAGTGGTTGAAATCCATCGGGAACCTCATCGGGAAATGGGAGAAGCAGACGGGGGGCCGGCAGGGCCCCAGTCAAGTCGGCCGGGGCCGTGCGGCACCAGGTCGACGCGCGCGTAGGGGAAGGGGAAGTCGCCTGCGGCGGACCAATCCAGCTGCAGGGCGCCATCTGGGCCGGAGAGCAGGCTGAAGGTGTCCAGGCGCGAGGGGCCATAGCCGTCGCCGGCGTCGGAATACAGCGCCAGCGGTGCGGGCAGGGCGGCGGGGCTGCCAGAAACCGGGGCGTAGACGTGCAGCTCGAGGTGCGCACCGTCTTGCACCGGCAGCACCGCGCCAGCCCGCGCCAGCAGCGGGATGCGCTCCAGGCTAACCGGCAGGCTGACCTGGGCCGGGCCGGTGTAGAGGGTATCGTCCCAGAAGTCATACCAATCGCCGGGGGGCAGCTGCAGGGTGCGCTGCCGGGCGGCTTCATGCAGCACCGGGGCGACGAGCAGCGCATCGCCGAGCAGGAAGGCGTCGTCGCAGTCCCACAGACGGCGGTCGGCCGGGTCGAGCCAGAGCAGCGGGCGGACCAGCGGCCAGCCGGACTGGGCAGCTTGCCAGGCCAGGGAGTAGATATAGGGGGCCAGGCGCTGGCGGAGCTGGAGGGCGGCGCGCAGATGGCGGGTATACGGCTCGCCGAACGACCAGGGCTCGCGGCGGTGGGTGGTGAAGGAGGAGTGGGTGCGGAAGAACGGCAGGCAGGCGGCCAGCTGGAACCAGCGCAGGTAAAGCTCGGCGCTGGGGTCGCCGCTGAACCCGCCGATATCGGGGCCGTTATACGGCTGTCCGCACAGGCCGCAGCTGAGCACGATGGCGGTGACCATGCGCAGGCTGTCCCAGGAGGTGTGCGAGTCGCCGGTCCAGTTCCAGGCGTAGCGGGCGATGCCGACCCAGCCGGCGCGGGTGACGATCCAGGGGCGGCGGTGCGGGCGGGCCTGGCGCAGGCCGTCGAAACCGGCGCGGGCCATCTGCAGGGCATAGAGGTTGTGGCCCTGCAGGTGGCTGCCGCCCTGCCCGTCCAGGTGATGGCGCAGCTCCTTGGGCAGGTAGGGGCCGCCGAAGGCGGTGAAGGAGGTTGGCTCGTTCATGTCGTGCCAGACGCCGGCGATGCCCTGGTCGAGCAGGCGCGGGTAGTGCGTCGCCCACCACTCGCGTGCGGCGGGGTTGGTGAAGTCGGGGAAGGCCGACCAGCCGGGCCAGACGATGCCGTGCATTACCTGGCCGGTGGGCAGCTTGCAGAAAGCATCCTGCTCCAGGCCGCTGCGGTAGACATCATAGGCGGGGTCCTGCTTGACCCCGGGGTCGAGGATGGCCACCAGGCGCACGCCGTCGCGGGCCAGCTCTTCGGCCAGGCCGGGCAGGTCGGGGAAGCGGCTGCGGTCGACGGTGAAGACGCGGTAGCCGTCCATGTAGTCGATATCCAGGTGGATGGCGCTGAGCGGCAGATCGCGGGCGATGAAACCGCGCGCCACCTGGCGCACCTCGGCGGCATTCATATAGGACCAGCGTGATTGGTGGTAGCCGAGCGCCCACTGCGGCGGCAGCGGGGCGCGGCCGGTAAGCCGGCTGAAGCGTTCCAGGGCCTGCGGCAGCGGCCCGGGGATGAAATACAGGCGCAGCTGGCCGCCATCAAAGGCGGCGGTCAGGCTGGGGGGAGCGTCTTCGGCGGCGGCGCTGCCCCCAGCGGCCGGGCGGGGCGTGCTGGAAATGGTCC
>JBJSYW010000157.1:0-4216 GCA_046089985.1 Chloroflexota bacterium | reverse complement strand
CATGCTAACTGCCGGGCAGTCGGTGCCGGCTATCGGGCGTTCCCCAGGCGGCGATTGGGTGCAGGTCGCCTACCCCAGCGTCAAAGCTGGGGTGGCCTGGATCTGGAAAGACCTGGTCGACCTGCGCGGCACGCCGCCGATCGTTGAGCCGCCGCCCACCGCTACCCCTGCCACCACCGCCACCGTCGATCCGACCCTGGCGGCCCAGTTCCTGGTCGAAATCCCGCCCACCCGCCTGCCCACCTTCACCGCGCCCCCGCCGTTTGTGATGCCAACGCTCCCGTCCGACGTCTCGGTGCCGGCTGCCCCCGGGCGCGTCCCGATGGCGCTGATCATCATCGGCATGGCTGTGCTGGGTGTGATCGGCCTGCTGCTGTCGTTCTTGCGTCGCTGATCGCCGCTGGGGCGAGAATCAAAAAAGACCCCGCGCCTGGCAGGGTCTTTTTTGATTCTCGCTCGGTTAGATGCTTACTGGCAGCAGCCGCCGCCGCAGCCCTCGCTGCTCTCGGCGCCGGCCCCGTCCTTGGTGCGGAACGAAGAGCCGCAGCCGCAGGTGGAAACCGCGTTGGGGTTCTCGATCTTGAAACCGCTGCCCATCACGCTGTCGACGTAGTCGACCGTGGCGCCGCGCAGATAGTTGATCGAAACCTCGTCCACCACCACCTTCACGCCGTTAAACTCGGTGGTGGTATCGGTCTCGCGGATATTGCCTTCCAGGGCCATGCCGTACTGGAAACCCGAGCAGCCGCCGCCGGAGATAAATACCCGCAGCGCATAGCCTTCGAGATTGCGCTTCTGCAGCAGGTCGCGCACCGCATCCGTCGCCGCCGGGGTCAGGGTAATCAGCTCAGTTTGGATCAGATCAGCCATTCTACAACCTCTTTCTGTTTCAATGGTCAAGATGAAACAATTGATGACCGAGTTTATCATATTTGGCGTGGGCCGTCAAATGCCGATTGGCACACGCCCGCCCGGTCAAACGTCATATCAGAATAACCACAGCCCGAGCGCCACTGCCGCAACCGTGATGGTCAGGTTGTCCATATCTGGCGGGGAGAGCGCTTCCACCAGGGTGGCCGCGGCGGCGATTACGCTCACCGGCAGCAGATAGCTCGCCGTCGGCCCGGGGAGGACCCCCGCGGCGCTGAAACCGCCCAGCATCAGCATGGCGAACGACCACGCTCCACCCAGGAAGCTCAGGCTTCCCACCCAGGATTTTTGCGCTTTGCCCGGCAGCTTCAGCCTGCCGTAGCGCCGGCCCAGCACGTCAGCCAGCCCGTCGCCGCCGCACACCAGCATCAGCGCGGTGATGCCCACCGGGCTGTCTTTCCAGAAGGCGATCGTCAGCACGACGAAGATGATCCCGTAATACAGCGGGCCGCGCAGGATCTCGCGCCGGTCTCCCGAGCGCGACATCGCCTGCACCGCGGCCGGGTCTTGCATCAACCCCAGGCCCACCAGCGCGAACTGCACCGTGATCGCCCCGGGCACCAGCGCAGCCAGCCAGCGCGCCGCGGGGGCGTCATTGAACAGCAGCCAGCAGGCCACGAACAGCGGGCCGGTGCCGATGTGGATGATCTTGCGGCTCAACCGGCTGTCGATCCAGCCGCGCTGGGCGAAATAGTCCATCAGTCGCAGCCAGGCCATTGCAGCGGCGAAGGTGACAACCAGGGCGATGAAATTATTACCGAGCATATGGGGCGCCTGTCATAGCCCCCGATTATACATCATCCGGCTACCAACTGCAGTCTGGGCAGGTGTCAACATTCGCCGGCCGGTCGATGATTTTGTACATCGTCACGTCATCGAACGGCTGGCCGAGCACGTTATCGTGGATCGCCCAAGAGCGCAGGCGGATGCTGGTGGCGGCCTGCGGGCGGCGGAAGGGGCTTGAGCCGTCCATCTTCTCCAGCAGGTCGCCCGGCGTCCACTGCGGATGGGTGGGGGCGGGCGGCAGGCCGGGCCGGGCCAGGGCCGGGGCGGCGCTGAAGCCGGCCTGGATGCGCTCCATCAGCCGGCGGCCCTGCTGGTAGTTGAAGCCGTGGCGCTCGAACAGCACTGCGTTGTGGTAATACAGCGGTTCGGCAAAGTACATATCGTGTCCCAGGCTGCTGACAAAACCCTCGAACGCCTGGATCGCCGCTCCCAGCAGGCGCAGCCCACGCCGCACCTGCCCGGGGGCCAGCCCGTATTCAAGCGCGGCGCGCTCCTCCGCCAGGTTGCGCTGGCTAGCGCCCAGCGCGGTGGGGGTGCCGTCCGCCAGGCAGTCGATTGTGAAGCGCCGCGAACTGGGGTCGTTCAGCGTGTAGAGCAGGATGCGCAGGTAGCCGTTGATGGTGTCGGTGATCTGCCCGTACAGCACCGGGTCGGGAAAGCCGGGCTGGTGGTACAGCGCCATCTCCGCCACCGGGCTGCCGTTGACGCAGTTCAGGAATAGCAAATCACGCCCCTGCGGGGTGCGCAGATCCGTGGGGATGTGCAGCAGCTGCAGCAGTTCTCCGGGGATCAGCCGGGTGTAGATGGCCCGTTTTTCCGGCCCGGGCAAAGCGTTGATGCCCGCGATGGTGCGCGGCGGCAGCGGGTCACTCGCCTCTGCGGCTGAATTCCCGCTCCACGTCACGCTGCGCATCCCGCCTGGCAATGGCTTCGCGTTTGTCATACAGCTTCTTGCCTTTCGCGACGGCAATCTCGAGCTTGGCTCGCCCGTCCTTCAGGTAGACTTTGATCGGAACGATGGTCACGCCCTTCTGCCGCACCTCATCCCACAGCTTGCGGATCTCTTTGCGGTGCAGCAGCAGCTTGCGCGGCCGGCGCGGATCATGGTTGTAGCGGCTGGCCTGCTCGTACGGGGCGATATGGGCGTCCTCCAGCCAGGCTTCGTGCCCGTCGACGCGCACGAAGGCTTCCGCCAGGCTGATGTGCCCGGCGCGGATGGATTTAATCTCGCTCCCTTGCAGGGCGATGCCGGCCTCTAACCGGTCGAGCAGGAAATACTCGTGGTTGGCCTTGCGGTTGGTGGCAACGATTTTGATTCCGGTATCCATCATGGGTATTGTAGCATAGTTTATGACGCACTGCGTAATGAAATTACCTTCCGAACACCTGCTCCAGCAGCGGGCGGATGGCGTCCCAATTGGGCGCCAGCACCATCGCCCCGTCGGAGGTGGTGAACGGGCTGACCATCTGCCGGTCGATCACGTGGCTGTCGATGCCGTTGGGGCCGGTGCGCAGCAGGGCGAAGCCCAGCCGCGGCCACTGCCAGGCAGGCAGGTTGGTGTCGATGGCGTTAAATGCGGCCCGCAGCACCAGCGGCAGGCGCGGCCACTTGAGCGGGTTGATCATGTTCTTCAGCAGCGCCCGCACCATCAACTGGCCGCGGGCCATGCGGTAGAAATCGTCCGACCCGGAGCGGCTGCGCACGAATGCCAGCGCCTTGCGCCCGGTCAGGTGGTGCCGCCCGGCTTCGTAGCCGGCCTGGGCTTCGTCCAGCTGGATATCGACCCCGCCCAGCGCATCGACCACCTCGCGGAAACCTTCGAAGCGGATGCGCACGTAATAGGGCAGGTCCACGCCGAAGTTCAGCGCGATGGTGCGGCGCAGCGCCGTCGGCCCGCTGCCCGGCTGCTGGGCCTCGGCGTAGAAATGGGCGGTGTTGATGCGGTTCTCGCCCAGCCCGGGGATCGAAACCCACAGGTCGCGCGGGATCGAGATCACACCCACATAAGCCTGCAGCGGCTCGACGCTGACCGCCATGATGGTGTCGCTGCGGGCGGCGCTGCCGCTTTCCACGTAGTCGATGCCGATCAGCAGCAGGTTGGCGCGCAGCGGGGCCAGCAGGTAGACTGCCAGCAGCGCGGCAGCGACCAGCAGCGCCGGCAGGCAGCCAGGGACCAGCGGCGCCAGGTGCGGGCGCGGCGCTGCTGGCGGCCTGCGCCCCCCCGGGACGGGGATGTAACGCCGGGCGGGTGGCGGTTGTGGAGGCGGGCCGCCCGGCCTCGGGGGCGCAGCGGGCCGGGGAGTCACACCGGGGCGGCGTGGGGCTGCGGGTGGAAGCGCGGGCCGCGCGGCGGGCTGAGGCGGTCTGGCGGGTGGCTGCCCCGGCTGCCCGGGCCGCGGTGGATAAGCTGGCTGCTGGGGCACTGTGCCGATGGTTGGCTGCGTGTAATCGTTGTGGTCCGTCGGTTGGCCCGGGGGCGGCAGCGGCTGCGTGGGCTGG
>JBJSYW010000156.1:0-2688 GCA_046089985.1 Chloroflexota bacterium | reverse complement strand
CAGGCATGCTGCTCCAGATTCGATCTACGGCGCCCATTGCAGCGGCCAGGGGTGGGCATAGTCGTTCAGAAGCGGCCCCCAAAACTGGACCTCCGGCTGGTCGTACAGGGTTTGCCAGCGGCGCGGATCTTCAAGGTCGCGCGAGAAGCCGGCGCCAAATGGGCCGGCCAGGGCCAGAGCATCCCAATCGGCGGCGATCAGCAGCAGCGGGTTGTAGGCCCGGTTGTAAGCGCCGGCGTTGCGGATCTCCAGATGCAGGTGTGGGCGCGAAGTGCACGTCCCGTCCGGATCGCCCGAACGTGCCACCACCTGCCCGGCGGCGACGGCCTGGCCTGGGACCAGTTCGGGGGTGGACAGCAGGTGACCGTAGAACGAAGCGTAGCCGTTGGGGTGGTCGATCATCAGGTTATGCGGCGCGGAGCCGTGCTCCAGGGCATCAACCTTAGATACAACCCCATCGCCGATGGCAGCCAGCGGTGTGCCGCAGGGGGCCGAGAAGTCCACGCCGAAATGCAGCCCCTGACCGGCCTCGTAGAACTCGCGCCGGTTGCGGTATGCACCGGTGGTGTTGCCGTAGGTCTGGCCCAGCAGCCAGGTGGATGGACCGGGCGGGTCCAGGAATGGCAGGCGAAAGACGGCCTGCGCCGGCGCTTGCAAGGCCGCCGCAGGCAGGGCAGGTGCGGCGGCTGCCGGCGAGTCTGTGCTGCCGGCCAGCAGGCCGGTGACCAGGCATAGAATAGACACGACCAACAGGCGGGTTCTCATAGGCCCGGGTATACCAGATATTATTGGTCGGAATATTAACAGCTGCTGAATGTCGGGCTAACGTTTGAACTGGGTCTGGTACAACCCGGCGTACAGGCCGCCCAGTGCTAGCAGTTCGGCGTGGGTGCCGTGCTCCACCACCCGGCCGCGGTAGAACACCAGGATCTGGTCGGCTGCCAGGATGGTGCTCAGGCGGTGCGCGATGACAATGCTGGTGCGCCCGGCCATCACCCGTTTCAGTGCCTCCTGGATCAGCGCTTCGGATTCGCTGTCCAGGTGGCTGGTGGCTTCGTCAAGCACCAGGATGCGCGGGTCTTTCAGGATCACGCGCGCCAGCGCCAGGCGCTGCTTTTCGCCGCCGCTCAGACGGTAGCCGCGCTCGCCGACCACCGTGTCGTAGCCGTTGGGCAGCTCGGCGATGAAGTCGTGGATGTTGGCGGCCTGGCAGGCGGCTTCCAGTTCTGCCTGGCTGGCGTCCAGCCGGGCGTACAGCAGATTGGTGCGGATGGTATCGTGGAACAGGTGGGTTTCCTGGGTGACCATGCCGATCTGGGCCGAGAGCGAGTCGATCGTCACCTGGCGCAGGTCGTGCCCGTCGATGCGGATGCTGCCTTCGTTCGGGTCGTAGAGGCGCGGGATCAGGTAGGTGAGGGTGGTCTTACCGGCGCCGCTGGGGCCGACCAGCGCCACCAGCTGGCCCGGCTGGACGTGGAAGGACACGTTGTCCAAAGCGTGGAAGCGGGCCTGGCTGCGGCCCTGGGCCTCATCCTCACCGGCTTCGTCCAGCGCCGCATCCGCCGCATGAACGGCAGCAGCGGCCTGAGCGCCGGCTGCGCCGGCCGGATTGGCATCTGGCACGCCAGCCTCGCTCGCGGCGGCTGCGCCGGCCGGATTGGCATCCGGCACGCCGGCCTCGCTCGCGGCGGCTGCCGGTCCTTCTCGTTCGGAGCGCGGGTTCTCATCTGGGCGGCTGGTCGGTTTAGCGCCCGAGAGCGCCGCCTGGACGCGGTCCATTTGCCAGGGGCGTTCAACGTCTTTCAGCGCCGGCATGCCGGCCAGGTCGTAGCGGAAGGTGACGTTGGCAAACTCCAGTTCGCCGCGCACGCGCCCCAGAACCAGCGCCCCCGGCTGCTCGACGATTTCACTGGGCAAATCGATGACTTCAAAGACGCGCTCGAAGCTCACTGCCGAGGTGGCGAAGTCGACCGGGGCGTTGGCCAGGCCTTGCAGCGCGCCGTACAGCGTGCCCAGGTAAGCGCCGAAGGCGACGATCGTCCCGACGGTGAAATCACCCTGGATCACCAGGTAACCGCCGATGCTGTAGACCAGGGCGCTGCCCACTGCGCTGACCAGGCTGATCAGGGCCATGAAGGCGCTGCTGAGCACCGCCCGCTGCACGCCGATGTCGCGCACCTCGGCCGCCCGCCCGCTGAAGCGCTCGGTTTCCAGGCGGGCGCGCCCGAACAGCTTGACCAGCAGTGCCCCGCCGATGTTGAGCGTCTCGTTCATCATGGCGTTCATCTGGGCGTTGATCTCCATCGAGCGGCGGGCGGTTTCGCGCAGCCGTCCGCTCATGCTGCGTGCCAGCAGCACAAAGACCGGCAGAATGACCACGCTGACCAGCGTCAGTCGCCATTCCATGCTCAGCATCACCGCACCCAGTGCCGCCGCCTGCACCAGGTTGGTGATAAAGCTGACGATGGTGTTGCTGATGGCGCTTTGCGCGCCGACCACGTCGCTGTTCAGGCGGCTCATCAACTCGCCGACGCGGGTATTGGTGAAGAAACGCAGCGACATACGCTGCAGCCGCCCGTACAGCGCCACGCGCAGATCGTAGATCACGCCTTCGCCCACGGCGGAGTTCAGCCGGCGCTGCACCACGCTGATCGCGCCGCTGAAGATCGGCATCAGCAGCAGCACCAG
>JBJSYW010000155.1:0-3669 GCA_046089985.1 Chloroflexota bacterium | reverse complement strand
CCAGCCCGCAGTCGGCGCGGCCGGAAGCCACAGCCGCCGCCACTGCCAGGTGGGTATATTCCTCTTGAGTATAGCCGTGAATTTGCTCCGGCGCAATGCCAAGTTTACCCAGCTGGTAATCCAGCAGCACACGCGTCCCTGCGCCGCGCTGGCGGTTGACAAAGCGCACCTCCGGGCGGGCCAGGTCGGCGATCTGGCGGATGCCTTTCGGGTTGCCCGGGCGCACCAGCAGCCCCTGCTCGCGCTCCACCAGCGCCACCAGGCGCACCGGCATGCCGGGCAGGTACTCGCGCAGGTAGCGCAGGTTATACTCGCCGGTCTCCGGGTCCAGCAGGTGCGAGCCTGCCAGGTGGGCTTCGCCGCGGCGCAGCGCCACCAACCCGCCCTGGCTGCCGACATTGGCCGAGGCCAGCCGCCGGCCGCGCGCCGGCAGGAACTGCGCCAGCACATCCAGGGTCAGGTCGTGCGAGCCGATGGCGAAGATGGTACGCTCCAACTCGGCCGGGCTGCGGTACAGGCGCACCGGCAGCGGGTCGCCGGCTGCCAGGCCCTGCGATCCGCGCGGCAGCACCGCAATACCATCCGCGCGCAGTAGCGACGAGATCACCCCCGATCCGCGCGCCAGCGGCGCGGCCAGCAGCTTGTCGCCCACCCGCCCCACCGCCACACGGATATAATCGTCGTCGCCGGCGGGCGAGGTGACCTTGCGTGTCAGCGTGGCGGTCATCACCGGCGGCTCGGCCGGCGGGCGTCCCAGCCACTGCGCCAGCAGCGGCTCGACGAAGATCTCGCCGGTCAGCGCAGCCGAGACCGGGTAGCCGGGCACCCCGATGATCGGGATCATCCCCGGCTGCACCTCATCCGCCGGGTCGACGGTTGGCGCGCCGTCTGGAAGGCCGCCGCGCGCCAGCATGCCGATGATCACCGGGTGACCCGGGCGCACTGCCACCCCGTGCACCAGCAGCACCCCCAACGCCTGCACCACCCCGGCTGAAAAATCTTCCGAGCCAGCCGATGAGCCGGCGTTGAGCAGCACCAGGTCATGCCCGGCGGCTGCTTCGCGCACCCGCTCGCAGATCGCGTTGAAGCTGTCGGCGGTGATCGGGAAGCGTGTGGCCTGCGCGCCCCAGCTCTCCACCTGCGCCGCCAGCACGATCGAATTGAACTCGATGATATCGCCGGCCCGCACCGGGCGGCCCACTTCCACCAGCTCGGTGCCGGTGGGCAGCACCGCCACGCGCGGCCGCCGGCAGACGCGCAGCGTGCTGTGCCCGCAGGCAGCGATCGCCCCCAGGTCGACCGGGCGCAGGGTGTGCCCGGCGGGCAGCACCAGCTGGGTAGCCACCATGTCCTCGCCCATCGGGCGCACGTGATGCCAGGGCGCCAGCGCGGCGCGAATGCGGATCGCATACGGCCGGCGCGGATCGCAGGCCACCCCACCCTGTTCGTCCAGCGGCTCGGTGTGTTCAATCGGCGCCACCGCATCGGCCCACTCAGGCAGCGCATCACCAGTATCGACATATTGGGCGCGCTGCGCTTCATCTACCTGCGGGCTGACTCGCAGCGTCACCGGGTCGTTGAGCATCGCCGCGCTGGTGGCGGCCGAGCACAGCGCGAAACCGTCCATCGCCGAGGCGTGATAGTGCGGCGAGGAGATGCGCGCCCACACCGCCTCGGCCAGCACTCGCCCGGCGGCGCGCTGGTCCAGCGGGATCTCTTCTACACCCAGCAGGCCCGAACAGCCGGCCTGCTGCAGCGCCAGGCGCAGGCGCGCCTGCGCATCGGAAAGCGGAATATCATGAAGATAGACGGACATTGTTCAGCACCAGGAACCCGGCCCCGGTCAGGGCGTTCACCGCCCGCTCCAGTGCGTCTTCGCGCACCAACACGTAATCGGTGTCATAGGTGGAAATGGCAAAGATGCTCACCCCGGCCTTCGCCAGCGGAGCGGCAATCGAGGCCAGCACGCCGGTGAGCGAGAAATCCAGCGGGCCCTGCACCATCAGGGCCACGTAGCCGCGCTCGGCGCGCACTTCCGGCGGGGCATAGCGTTCGGCGCACACCACGCACAGCTCGTCACGGGTCTGCACCAGGGCCAGCAGGTCGCCCGGGCGCGCCCAATCCGGAAAGGGCGCATCGGCCGCCAGGCGGCACACTGCCAGTCGGTCGGGCAGGATGATCAACGGGAAATCGGTTTGAATGGTCACAGCAGCACCACGTCGACCCTTTCTCCGGCTGATAGGCCGGTAGCGTCGGGCGGGATGCGCAGCAGGCCGTCCGCCCGGGCCAGGGTAAAGATCAGGTTGCTCTTGCCGAACACCGGTTCGGCCTGGTAGTCGCCCGGTTGTCCATGCAGGCGCACCGCCACCCAGTCTTCGCGCCCGGCCTGCGAAGGCAGGTTGAGCGCCAGCCGTGCGGTGACCACCGGCGCCGGTCGGGCCTCGGTCAGCCCCAGCAGCCGCTCAATCACCGGGATGACAAACAGGCGGGCGATCACCAGCGCCGAGACCGGGTTACCGGGCAGGCCGATCACCGCCTTGCCGCGGCAGGCAGCCAGGATGGTGGGTTTGCCCGGGCGCACTTCCACCCCGTGCACCAGCACCCCGGGGCTGCCCAATGCGTCAATCACCGTGGAGGTCAGATCACGCGCCGAGGCGGATGACCCGGCTGTGATCACCACCAGATCGCATTCCGCCAGGGCCCGCCCGGCAGCCGCCTGCAGCGCCTCGGCCCGGTCGGGCAGGATGCCATACAGCACCGCCGTTCCACCGGCCTGCTCCACCAGCGCCCCCAGGCTGTACGAGTTGACATCGCGCACCTGGCCCGGGCCAAGCGGGGCAGCCGGCGGCACCACCTCGTCGCCGCTGGAGAGGATCGCCACCCGCGGCCGGCGGGCGACCGCCACACGCGTCAGCCCCAGGGCCATCAGCCCGCCGATCTCGGCCGGGCGCAGGCGCGCCCCAGCCGGGATGACTTCCTGCCCGGCCTGCACGTCTTCGCCCACCTTGAGCACGTTTTCGCCCACCGCGGCGGCTTTCAGCAGCTCCACCTCGCCCGGGCGGGCAGGCTGGGTGTTCTCAACCATCACCACCGCATCGGCGCCCTGCGGCAGCATCCCGCCGGTGTGGATCAGGGCGCACTGCCCGGGGCCAACGGCAAAATCGACCGCCGCGCCCATCGGCGCTTCACCCGCCACCAGCAGGTAGGCCGGCAGCGATTCGCTGGCGCCATACGTATCGGCGGCGCGCACGGCATACCCGTCCACGGTGGAGCGCGAGAAGGAAGGCAGCGGGTACGGGGCGGTCACCGGGCAGGCGCTCACCCGCCACAGGGCGCGCTCGGTATCGACCTCTTCCGCCGCCGGCTGCAGCTCAAGCGCGGCCAGCAGGGTTTGAATTGCCTGGGCAGGGGGAATCAGAGTCAGAAACTCGGGCATAAGCGGCGCTCAATGCAGCAGTGAACCGGTTCAGCTGGTCCAGAATGCCAGCGCCAGTAAGTATACCATCACCGTGAAGAAAGCCACCCCGCCGGTGACCAGGGCGGTCCAGTTGACCGGCGCGCCGTCAGCGATCTTGCGCATCTGCCAGAACTGGAACAGCCCCACCGGCAGCGCTCCCAGCGCGGCCAGCGTAGCGAACCAGGGAAAGCCAAAGCTGTAGGCCAGCAGCA
>JBJSYW010000154.1:0-5180 GCA_046089985.1 Chloroflexota bacterium | reverse complement strand
TTACGGCCTGTCCTTCTTCACGATGGGACTGGCCGTATTCTTAGAGTCGTACCACACCCGCACCGAACTGAATTTCAGCCGCGCCCTGCGCCCGCTGGCCGGGTTTGGCATTGTGCACGGCGGGCACGAGTGGTTCGAGATGTTCATGCTGATCTACCCGGATTTCGCCAAAGATCCGGACCACACCTGGATCAACCCGCTGCGCCTGCTGCTGCTGGCTTCATCCTTCATCATGCTGGTCAGCTTCGGCGCCCGGCTGATCATCCCGCCCGCCAGGAGCGGTCACCGGCGCCGGTTGATGGGCATGGTGGCAGCTATCTGGCTGGCGGGGCTGGCGCTGGCAGCGGGCACGCTGCCGGCGGGCAGCCAGCGCTGGGTAGCCAGCGACGTATACACGCGCTACTCGTTGGCCATCCCCGGCGCAGCGCTGGCCGTCTGGGGCCTGATTCTGCAGCGCCGGCGTTTTATCGAGATGGACATGCCGATCTTTGGCAAGGACGTGGTGGTGGCGGCGCTGGCTTTTGGGCTGTATGGCGGCGTCGGCCAGCTGTTCGCCTCGCCCAGCAGTTTCTTTCCCGCCACGGTCTTCAACGCCGAGAGCTTTGTGCGCTGGTTCGGCTTCCCGGTGCAGGGGCTGCGGGCAGCGATGGCCACCATGGCGGCTATCTCAATCATCCGCTCGCTGCGCTCGTTTGAGGAGCAGGACCGCCGCCGCATCGACAGCCTGCGCGAAGGCCGGTTGAATGAGCGCCGCCGATTGGAAGCCACCCGCGCCGAACTGCTGCACCGCACCGTCAAAGCGCAGGAATCGGAGCGCCAGCGCATCGCTCGCGAGCTGCATGATGAAACCGGGCAGACCCTGACCGCGCTGGGCATGGGGCTGCGCGCCCTATCCGACAGCATCGTCAACCACCCAGAGCGCGCCATCCCGCAGGTCAAGCACCTGGAGAGCGTGGCCAACAACGGCATCGAAGAGCTGCAGCGCCTGGTGGGCGGGCTGCACCCGCCGCAGCTGGACGACCTGGGGCTGGTAGCAGCGCTGCGCTGGTATGCCGGCGAGGTGAAAAAGAACTTTGCCCTGCCGGTGAAGGTCTCGGTGGAGGGCGCGCCGGTGGACCTGCCGATGGAACAGCGGGTGGTGTTCTTCCGCATCGCCCAGGAGGCGATCACCAACGCCGTGCGCCACGCCCAGGCCGGCGAGATCCAGATCCAGCTGGCGTTCCAGCCGCTGGGGATCGAGATGAAGATCATGGATAACGGGCGCGGTTTTGATGTCGGGGCGGTGATGAACCCGGCCGCCGCCCGCCCGTGTTGGGGGCTGCTGGGCATCCAGGAACGCGCCGCGCTGATTGGGGCCGCATGCCAGATCCAATCTGCGCCGGGCCGCGGGTCCTGCATCCAGGTCGATGTGCGTTACAAGGATGACAGTTATGTCTGATATTCGCCTGCTGCTGGTCGACGATCACGAAGTGGTGCGCACGGGGCTGCGGATGCTGCTGGAGAGCCAGGCCGACCTGCTGATCCTGGGTGAAGCCAGCACCGGAGCGCAGGCGTTGGAGATGGCCGCCCGCCTTACACCGGATGTGATCGTGATGGACATCACCCTGCCGGATTTCTCCGGCATCGAGGCCACCCGCCAGATTAAGGCCCGCCACCCGCAGATCGCCATCGTAGCCCTCACCATCCACGAAGACGAGCAGTATTTCTTCAAAATGCTGCAGGCCGGCGCCTCCGGCTACATTCCGAAGCGCGCCGCCCCAGACGACCTGATCAACGCCATCCGCGCCGCCCACGCCGGGCAGATTTACCTCTACCCATCGCTGGCTAAGGCGCTGGTGACCGATTTCGTCAGCCGCAGCAGCAGCGAGAGCGAAACGCTGGATGCGATCGAAGAGCTGACTGCCCGCGAGGAAGAAGTGCTGGAACTACTGGCCGAAGGGCTGACCAACGAAGAGATCGCCGATCGCCTGGTGATCAGCCGGCACACCGTGGCCCGCCACCGCGAGAACATCATGCGCAAGCTGGGGCTGCACAGCCGCAGCGACCTGGTCAAATATGCCATCCGCAAGGGGTTAATCACCCCGTAACAAATAGTACAAACACCCTATGCGGGATCCCTACCACAGCCTATTGTCTTCGGGCGGCGCATCTGCTATCCTATGAGCAGAAACACCTGGACCCCCGAACACCCAGGTAAGGAGGAACCCCATGCGTAAGGTACAAATCACCGCCGTATTCTGGACCCTGGTCCTGGCCGTGCCGCTCACGGCCCTTGGCATCTCCCTGGCAGCTTACCTGACCGACCACCTGGGCGAAATCATCACCTCTGTTGCCACTCTGGGCATGGCCAGCTCGCTGGGCGGCCTGGGCTGGCTGGCTGAGTTCTCCGCCCGCTGGCCGGAACTGGCCGGCATGGTCGTTGGGCAGCTGGTTATCATGCTGATCCTGATCGTGGTCCGCCGGGAAAAACTGGCCGAGGATGATGTGAAGCAGTAATCTCCTTCCGCCCGCCTTGTGCGAGCGATGAAAGCGGGGCGTCTGAGCCGCAGTTCAGACGCCCCGCTTTATTATTAAACTCACTTTTCTCATATGACTGCAAAGTGAGAAATAGTACAAGTACACTAATCGAAGTCTAATTTTTAGGGTATAATACCCAACGTCGCGCGGTAGGCCGCTGCCACGGCTTGCGCGGCTATTCCACTATAGCAAGATCGAATTTTTGCCGGTTTACAGGAGGTGAAGTTTCCGACAACATTCATCTGTACGCTATCGCCTGAGTTTGTATTCTGTTCCATCGAAAAACAGAGAGGAGAATGTTCATGAAAGCTAAGTATATGCTGTTGGGAGCGCTGGTGCTCCTGCTGGCAGTGGCCCTGGCGGCCTGCGCCCAGCCCACCCCCGCCCCGGAAAAAGAATGTCCCCCGGCCCCCACCGCTGCGCCCTGCCCGGACTGCCCGGCCTGCCCCGCTCCCGAAGTGAGCGCGCCGGTCGTCAAGGAAGTCCCCTTCCAGGACCTGTGGGCCAACTCGGGCCACAATGACGACACTGCCATGGCCTTCCACGATTGGGACGAAGCCGATCCCAAGGAAGTGCCCGCCAACTGCGCGCAGTGCCACACCACTCAGGGCTACCAGGACTTCCTGGGCGCGGACGGCAGTGAAGCCGGCAAGGTCGATCAGCCCGTCCCGGCTCCCGCCGGCACCATCCAGTGCGTCGCCTGCCACAACCAGGCTACCGCCTCCCTGAACAGCGTCACCTTCCCGTCCGGCCTGACCGTTGAGAACACCGGCCCGGCTTCGCGCTGCATGGTCTGCCACCAGGGCCGCGCCTCGAAGATGACCCTCGACAAGCGCTTCGAAGACTACGCTGCCACCGACCCGGACGCCGTCCCGGCTCCGATCAAGGACAAAGATGGCAACGACGTCCCGATGGGCTTCGTCAACATCCACTACTACGCCGCGGCCGCCACCCTGTATGGCACCCAGGCCAAGGGCGGGTACGAGTACGAGGGCAAGAGCTACGACGGCAAGTTCCGCCACGTCGAGGGCATCGAGACCTGCACCGGCTGCCACGACTCCCACAGCCTGGAAGTCAAGGTTGAAACCTGCGCCGAGTGCCATGAGGGCGTCGCTTCGGTGGAAGACCTGAAGAACACCCGCATGCTGGGCTCGCTGGCCGACTATGATGGCGATGGCGACACCAAAGAAGGCATCGCCACCGAACTGACCGGGCTGCAGGAAAAACTGTACGCCGGTCTGCAGGACTATGCCAAGAACGTCGCCGGCGCCGCGATCGCCTACAACCCGGCTGCTTACCCGTACTTCTTCACCGACACCAACGCCGACGGCACTGCCGATGAGGCCGAGTCGGTGCGCGAGAATGGGTACAAGACCTGGACCCCGCGCCTGCTGAAGGCTGCCTACAACTACCAGACCTCCATCAAGGATCCTGGCGCCTTCGCTCACAACGCTAAGTACACCGTCGAGCTGCTGTACGACTCGATCGAAGACCTGAACGCTAAGCTCGGCAACATCGACATGGCTGCGATGCACCGCAACGACCCCGGTCACTTCGCCGGCAACACCGAAGCGTTCCGTCACTGGGACGCCGAGGGTGAGGTCGAAGGCGCCTGCGTCAAGTGCCACAGCGCCGAAGGCCTGCCGATGTTCATCGAGAACGCCGGCGCCACCATCAAGGTCGAGCCCAGCAACGGCTTCATGTGCACCACCTGCCACAACGAAGCCGAATGGCCGAACCGCTACGCGGTCGCTCAGGTCACCTTCCCGTCCGGCGCGAACGTCACCTTCGGTGGTATGGACGCCGATGGCAAGCCCGTCGCCGATGACAGCAACCTGTGTCTGATGTGCCACCAGGGCCGCTCGTCCACCGTCTCGGTCAACAAGGCGCTGGGCGACAAGGATCCGGAGACCGCTGACCCGGCAATCCGCTTCACCAACATCCACTACTTCGCCGCCGGCGCGACCATCTTCGGCAGCGAAGTCCAGGGCGCTTACCAGTTCGAGGGTAAGGAATACGCCGGCATGACCACGCACCCGGTCAACAAGTGCGCCGACTGCCACGATGTCCACGCTCTGGAGCCGAAGGTCGAAGCCTGCGCTGCCTGCCATGGCAACGCCTCCGACCCGAACGACCCCGCCACCTACCGCATGACCACCACCGACTTTGACGGCGACGGCGACACCGCCGAGGGCATCAAGGGCGAACTGGACGCGGTGGCTGAGAAGCTGTTGGGCGCCATCCAGGCGTACGCTACGAGCAAGGGCGCCGGCATCCTCTACGATGCGCACGCTTACCCGTACTTCTTCCTGGACGCCGATGGCGACGGCAAGGCCGACGTCAACGACAAGGGCGCAGCGGTGGGCTACAACGCCTTTACCCCGACCCTGCTGAAGGCTGCCTACAATTACCAGTACTACCAGAAGGACCCGGGCGCGTTTGTTCACAACCCACTCTACGTCCTGCAGGTCATGTTCGACTCGATCGAAGCCGTCGGCGGCGATACCGCCGGCCTGACTCGCCCGTAGTCGAGCCGTAAGCTGTAATAAAAAATATGGGCCGGTTCAAAAAGGACCGGCCCATATTTTTTTATCTTCCGGCTGCTGCCCTACCGGTGCGGGGGCAGCGCCCGCCGTTCAACCGCCGCGGGTCGCACCGCCGGC
>JBJSYW010000153.1:0-3302 GCA_046089985.1 Chloroflexota bacterium | reverse complement strand
CTGCAGGAAGACCTCCTCCTGGGTGATGTGCGCCAGCAGCTGGGCGGCGACCATGCCGCTGCCCACCAACCGCTCGGCTCCCAGCACATCCGTGTCGCTTTCATCACTGACCGCCCGCCCGAACGCGTTGGCGACCTGTTTCAGGACCCCCTTGCGCTCCGGCCGTTTGGCGGTCCCGTCGTGCCCGGGCACCTGGTCCAGCTCGGGGGTGCTGTCGAGCGAGATCAGGTGGGAGTATTTCTCGACCGCTTCAGGGGTGGGGCGCGAACCGTTGGTGACCAGCATCACGGCATAATTGGCCGGGGTCTGGCGCTTGTCCTGCACCAGCACGAAGGCCAGGTTGGTGGGGTCATAGGGCACTTCAGGGATCAGGACGCGATCCACGCCGGCCAGCAGCCCCATCAGCATCGTGCTGTAGCCGCTGTGGGCGGCGAAGGTCTCGACGATCACGATCTGCTCGCGCGAGCCGGCCAGGGCGCGCAGCTCGTGAATGAAAGCCACGCCGCGCGCCAGCCCGGTGCTGAAACCGAGGGTGTAATCGGTGCCGTTGATGTTGTTGTGGATGGTCTTCGGGATGGCGATCACCGGCACGCCGGCCGCGCTCAGGTGGGCGGCGAAATTCAGCGTGTCATCGTCGCCGATCACGATCAGCGCCTGGTAGCCCAGGCGCTCGACGACATCCTGGATGTGGCGAGTGAAATCCTGTTCGCTGTGCTCGCCATGGCGCAGGAACTGCGGGGTATGGCGATAAGGGGTGTGGCGCGGGTCGATGCGGGATGAGTGCAGGAACGACCCCGGGGTGCGGTCGATCGGCCGGACCATGTTTTTGGTCAGCTCGATAAAGTAATCCGAATAACTGGAGGGATCGAGCGGGTTGTAGTTTAGCAGCCCTTCCCAGCCTTTGCGCACGCCGATCGGCTCATAGCCGCCGTCAATCAGCCGGTAGACCAGGCTTTTTAAACACATATTCAGGCCCGGAACATCGCCGCCGCCTGTCAAAATGCCCACGCGTTTGGTTGTCGCCATATGAAAGACTCCTTAGTTATGTCTTTTTATATACGCAAAATAACCGGATAAGTTTAACATAATTCTCATCCGGTTGTATTTTAATCACCCGCTCACAATTGGCGCGTAGGATTTGGCTGAAGCCGGGTTAGGATGAAGGCGGATTTATTCGTGGATCGAGGAATTGTCCCAGGCATGCTCGTCGACCGGAGGGCTGGGATGGGGCGGATGACCGGGCAGCAGGTACCAGCGGCGGTATGCGCCTAGCAGCACCAGCAGCGCGTACTGGGCCAGCGCCACCGCGGCGGCCGAGAATTGGTCGAAATAGAATACCAGCAGATTGACCGTGGTGAGCATCACCACCAGGGCCACGATGCTGACTTCGACCCCGGTGCGCTCGCGGCGGGCGGCGATCAGCAGCGCGCCGGCAACCAGCAGGGCCGCCATGATGCCCTCCAGGCTGATGCGGATCGCCAGCCAGCGCAGCTCGGCCGGCGAGCGCAGCGAGCTGACCAGCGCCCAGTGCTGCAGCACGTGCACCAGCGGGCGCCCGTCGAAGGCGTTGTATACCACGTTGGCGGCGCTGGTCAGGCCGATTAACCCGCTGCCCAGCAGCAAGCCGATCAGCACGCTGCGGAAGTAGACCCGGTTGACGGTCTTGCTCCACAGCAAAAAGCGCTCGCGCAGCAGCTGCAGCCGGCTGGGGCGGGCCTGGGCCAGGTGCAGCTGCTCGTCTTGTAAGAAGTCGCTCAGCGACTGGGCCAGCAGGGCCAGGTTGCCGCCCAGGTCATCGCTGATCACCTGCGCCAGGCGGGCTTGCAAGGCGGCGTGCTCCTGCTCGTCCAGGTCGTGATCCAGCACTTCGCCCAGGTCGTGCAGGGCCTGGTAGAGCTGCTGGCGCGGCGAGGCGGGCCGGGCGCGGCGCACGTAGACGTACAGCAGCACGGTCAGCACGAAGAAGGTGTAGATGATCGGCGCGGCGGCAGGAAAGAAGTAATCGTTGTTCTGCGTGATGAACTTGCCCACCTCGTCGATGAACAGGCCCATGCCGACCCCGTTCAGCACGGCGGCGAAGGTGAAAGCCGAAGCGTTGGCGAAGACCAGCGGCAGCAGCCCGCCGATAAACAGCAGCAGCCCGCCCCATAGTACGTGAGCGATGTGCAGCTGGCTGTTCCCGATCTGCGGATAGCCGGTCAGGCTCAGGAAGGCGCGGGTGGCGATGACACTGCCGGCGAAGGCTACCAGACTGATCACCAGGTAGCGCTCTGCTCCCAGACGCTGCACCAGCGAACGGTTGCTGGGCGGGCCGGAGCGGCGCGGCGGGGAGGCGGGGGACGTGTCCATGACGGTCTTATTATAAATGCAGCCCGGCCCGGCGCGACGAAAACCCGCAAAATGATCCGGCAGGGTGTAAAATTTACTGCAGTCGTAGGCAAGCTGAATCAATAGGAAATGACTCGCCGGCGGATAAATTTCCTTGCTGCGCCAGCATTTTGCTCACCGGCGGCACGCTCCTTGCATCAGGTACGGCAGCTGCTTTCTGGAGAAGGAACCTACCATCCAATGCCTGCTCATCCACGCCCTGACCTGCGCCGCCTGCCAATTCTTGCCCGCCTGCCGGAGACAGACCTGCTGCCCCTGCAAGCCGGGTTGGAGCGCCGCGAGCTGGCAGCCGGGGAAGTGCTGGTGCGCCCGGGCGAGTTCGGCGATTTCCTGGCCCTGGTAGAGAGCGGTGAAGTGGCGCTGGAGAGTTCGACGGGCCAGCGGCGCATGCTGCGGGCGGGCGAGAGCTTTGGCGAGGGGATGCTGCGTTTCGGCGTGCCGGCCTCATTCACTGCCCAGGCGCGGCGGGCCAGCGTGGTGTGGCTGCTGGCGCGCAGCGAGTGGCTGGCGATTGAATTCAAGCGGCGCTATCTCAATCCGGATGCGGCCCAGCCGGTGGACGCAGGCCGTCCGGCGCAGGCCGGGATGGCGGCGGCTGCCGGTCTTGCTGCCTCCGCTGAGGCGGTGACCGCAGCACAGAAGGTCGCCGAGACTGCGGCCGATGCTGCCGGACCCGCCTGCGCCGGCGCGGCGAGCGCTCCAGATGCCGCCGCCCCGCGCCGTTTCGAGCGCCGCCTGGGCTGCCTGGCGCTGATCGCGGTGCTGCTGATGGCGCTGGCGATGCTGGGGCCGCGGCTGCTGCCGGCGGCTGAAACGACGGCGGTGGACCGGCTGCTGTCCGCCGGGCGCGGCGACCTGTCGCAGCGCTATCTGCAAACCCGCCTGGCGCTGCGCCAGGTCGCCGCGCCCGGCGG
>JBJSYW010000152.1:0-4288 GCA_046089985.1 Chloroflexota bacterium | reverse complement strand
CCTGATCGACCCCAGCCTGCCGCTGGTGGACCTGCACCGCCACCTGGACGGCTCTGTGCGCCTGCAGACGATTTTGGAGCTGGGCCTGCAGCACAACCTGCCGCTGCCGGCGCGCGACCTGGACGGGCTGCGCCCGTACGTACAGGTCAGCACGCCGCAGCCGGGGGTGATGGCGTTCATCAGCAAGTTTGAGTGGATGACCGCCGTGCTGGTCGATTACGACGCCTGCCGCCGGGTGGCCTATGAGAACGTCGAAGACGCCCGCCGGGAGGGGATCGATTACGTCGAACTGCGCTTCAGCCCGCTGTTTATGAGCCAGGCGCACGCGCTGCGCCCGGCCGGGGTGGTGGAAGCGGTGATCGACGGGGTGCGGGCCGGTGAGCGCGATTTCGGCCTGCGCGCCAACCTGATCGGCATCCTCAGCCGCACCTATGGCCCGCAGCAAGCCTGGAGCGAGCTGGAAGCGCTGCTGGGACAGCGCGACGCGCTGGTGGGGCTGGACCTGGCCGGCGACGAGGCCAACTATCCCGGCGAGTGGTTCGTGGAGCATTTCCGCCAGGCGCGCGATGCCGGGCTGGCGGTCACCGTGCACGCCGGCGAGAGCGCCGGAGCCCACAGCATCTGGCAGGCCATCGACGGGCTGGGGGCGCAGCGCATCGGGCACTGCGTGGCCGCCCGCGATGACCAGCGCCTGCAGGATGCGCTGCTGGCGCGCAGCATCGGCATCGAGCTGAACCTGACCAGCAATCTGCAGACCACCACGGTGGGCGATTACCCCACCCACCCGGCGCGGGCCTTCCTGGAGCGCGGCCTGCTGGCCTCATTGAACACCGACGACCCGGGCATCAGCGGCATCGACCTGCCGTACGAGTACAACGTGGCCGCCCCGGCGGCCGGGTTGAGCCCGGCGCAGGCGCGGCAGCTGCAGCGCAACGGGCTGGCGACGGCTTTCCTGAGCGCAGCCGAGCGCCAGGCCCTGGCGCAGCAGAAATCCGCCGCCGGGCCGGCGCGCTGACGGCTGCCGGCGCAGCCGCCGGCTGAGGCACGCGGGCGCAAGGCGCAGGCGTAAGGCGTGGGCCTGCGCATCAACGGCTGCCGGCGCAGCCGCAGCCGGTTGCAGCCGCGGCCGGGTGAGATGCGAGCCGGGTGCAGCCGCGGGCGAACGCCGGTGCTAGCCGGCGCGGCCGGCTCAGGCGCCGGCCGGTTTGACGCGCGGCCAGGCGTGGCGCGCAAAGGCTGCCGCAGCGGCCGCCTGGGCCGCCCGGCCTGCCGGCACGGACCATTTCCCGGCTGCAGCCCCCAGCGCCGGAGCAGCGATCACCAACCACAACCCCAGGTTGAGCAGCAGCAGGGCCGCCCACACCAGGCGCTCATCGCCGCGGCGCGGGCCGCGGCTGAAGCGCGGCAGGATCCAGAACGCCACCCCCAGCGCCAGGTGCAGCGTCCAGCCGCTCAGCAGCAGCTCTATGTGGGCCGGGAGCAGCCCCCAGGCCCACGCGCCCAGCGGCAGGCCCTTGTTGACCAGCATCAGCATCCCCAGGGTGAAGCCGGCCGCCAGGTAGAGCAGGGCGATGCGCAGGCAGATCACGCTCAGGCGCGGCATCTTATTTCTCCTTCACCCGCGGCCAGGCGTTGGCCACGAAGCCCAGCCCGCCCAGCCACTGCAGCACCGCCGAGCCGGCCAGCAGCCAGCCCCACGCCCCGCCCGGCTGGAGCGTGTTGAACGGCTCGGCCAGCGTTCGCAGCGCCAGCCCCAGGTTGACCAACGCAAACACCGCCCAGGCCAGTCGCTCGTCGCCGCGCGGCCGGCTGCTGGAATACTTGGGGAACATCCAGATCGCCACCCCGAAGATCAGTTGCGTCACCCAGCCGACCATGAACAGGTGGAAATACACCGGGCCGAGCGCGCCGACGTAGCTGGAGAACGGCCGGGCGGCCTGCACCGCCAACAGCACGGCGCTGAGCAGCGCCAGCACCAGGAACACCAACGAAGCCTTGATAAACGCGCGCGTAATCAGCGGCATGGCTATATCCCCTTTCTGGGTTGAATTATAATTGCCATTATGGATGAACAGCCATCTTCCCGCTGGTATGTGGGCTATCTAAAACTATTGGGCTACTTGGCGCTGTGCCTGGTTGGGCTGGGCATGTGGGGGGCCTGGCACGGCTGGCGCACGGCGCTGCAGTACAGCGACGCGCTGTTTTACATGGCCACCGCGGCCGGGGCGCTGTCGGTGGCGGCGCGGCTGGGCGCGTCGAGCAGTATCACGCGCGGCAACCTGGTCAACGGCTCGGTCACCGGCGAGCCGATCGCCAGCCGCATGCAGCGCGGCTACCGGGATGTGCTGGCGATCCAGTCGTTCAGCAGCCAGTCGCTGATCGTGGCGGTGGCGCTGTTCGTGCTGAGCGTGCTGATCAGCCTGTAAGCGGCGGCGGCCCGTGCTGTGGTAAGATTGCCGGCATGATGGCTCACACCCTGTACCTGATCCGCCATGCGACCCCCGATTGGGATCGCAAGGACATCCCCTACCACTTGCCGCCCGGCCCGGAGCTGACCGTGCTGGGGCAGGCCGAGGCGCGCGCCCTGGGCGCTTACCTGTGCGAAACCGGCGTGCAGCGCCTGTACGCCAGCCCGCTGGAGCGCACGCTGCGCACCGCCTGCATCGCCGGGGAGGCCGGCGGTGCGCAGGTGATCGTGGATGAGCGCCTGAGCGAATGGCAGCCGGGCGAGTCTTTAGACGAGGTCAGCCGGCGCATCCTGCCGGCGGTGGACGAGATCCTGGCCGAAGCGGCCGGCCGGCCGGTGGGGCTGGTGACCCACGGCGGCCCGGTGGAGGCGATCCTGCTGGGGCTGGGCATGGCGCTGCCGAAAGACGCCCGTCGCTATGACCGCGGCAACCTGCTGCCGCCGGCCGGCGCCTGGCGCGCCGACTATCACGCAGAGCAGGGCGGCTGGCGCTTTGGATTGGTGTTCATCCCGCAGGCGGCGCTTCACCAGCTCGGGTCGTAATCGTCGCTCTCGTTCTTGGTCAGACGTTCGTTCTGCCCGCCGTCCACCCGGATGCGGTACAACTCCAGGTTGGTCCCGCGCTGGATGGCGAACAGGATATAGCCGCCGTCGGCGGTCCACACCGGGCGGGAGGGGATTGCGCCGGGGTTGACGTACTCGATCACCGGCCGGGCGGCCCCGCCGAGCAGGTCGAGGATGTACAACCCCCAACCGTTCTGGCGCTGCGACCAGAAGACGATCTGCTCCCCATCCGGCGACCAGGCCGGAGCCAGGTCTTGGGCCGGGTTCTCGGTCAGGCGGCGCGCCAGGCTGCCGTCGAAGGCCATCACATAGATCTCCCAGTTGCCGTCGCGGTGGCTTTGGAAGGCCAGTTGGCGTCCATCGGGCGACCAGGCGGGCATCTGGTCGGCCTCCGGGCTGCGGCTGAGGTTGTGCAGATCGCCGCCGTCGGCCGCCATGCTGTAGATCTCCCAGTTGCCGTCGCGGAAGCTCTGGAAGGCGATGCGCCCGTTGGCGGCGCTCCAGGACGGGCCGCTGTCATCGGCGGGATGCTGCGTCAGGTTGGCCAGGTTTGCGCCGGCGGCATCCATGCGATAGATCTCGTAGTTGCCGTTCCGGTTGGTGGTGAAGACCACCATCCGGCCGTCGCCCGACCAGGCCGGCTGGCGGTCATCGGCGGGGTGGTTGGTCATGCGGGTCTGCGCGCCGCTGAGCGGGTCGAGGGTGTAGATCTCGGGGTTGAGGTCCTGGCGGCTGGTGAAAAGGATCGGGCGCACGGCGGCTTGCGGGGTGGTCTGGTTCAGCGTCAGCGGCAGCGGCGGCAGCGATTGGAAATGCAGCGTGAAATTGCCCTGCTCCACCTGGCTGAGCGGCACCGGCGCCGCCAGCCAGCAGGCGCCCACCAGGTTGACCAGGTAGCGGCTGCCCTGGTAATCCTCCACCGACAGGTCGCTGTAGCCGTTGGGGCTGTGGATGAAGGTCAGTCCCAGGTCGTGCCCGGTATACAGCTCGATCAGCGAAACGCCGCTGGTGCAGCTGAAGTTGACCCGCAGGTAAACGTAGGTCTGAAGCGGGTCGCGCGGCGTGGGCGGCTTGAAGATGCGCCCGATGGCGCGGATCTCGCCCGGGGTCTGCACCGAAGCCAGGTCCCAAACGTGCTGGCCGAAGGTCATCTGGTTGGGGCCGGGGGTGAGCGTGGGCGGGAGCGGGGTGAAGGAGGCGGTCAGGCTGGCTGCGGACCGGGTGGGGAAGCTGACCGGGGTGGGGCTGGGGGTCAGG
>JBJSYW010000151.1:0-9805 GCA_046089985.1 Chloroflexota bacterium | reverse complement strand
CGCCGAGCGCCTGCAAACCCCGGTCTTCGTGCTCTCGGACCTGGATTTCGGCATGAACCAGTGGATGACGCGCCCCTTCGCCTACCCCGAAACCCCGATGGACCGCGGCAAGCTGCTGTGGGAAGAAGACCTGGAGCGCCTGAAGGGCGATTGGGGCCGCTACCGCGATGTAGACGGCGACGGCATCCCCTACCGCACCCTGCCCGGCAACCGCCACCCGGCGGCGGCTTACTTCACCCGCGGCACCGGTCACGACCCGAACGCCCGCTACTCGGAAGACAGCCAGGTCTGGCACGACCTGCTGGAACGCTTGAAGAAGAAGTTCTATACCGGCCGCAAGTACGTCCCGGCCCCGGTGATCAACACGATGGAAGGCGCACGCGCCGGCATCATCGCCTTTGGCTCCACCGAGCCGGCCATCGAAGAGGCCCGCTACCAGCTGAGCATCAGCGGCCAGCCGACCGACTTCCTGCGCTTGCGCGCAATCCCGTTCACTGAAGAAGTTGACCGCTTCATCGCTGAGCACGAGCGGGTGTACGTCATCGAGATGAACCGCGACGGCCAGCTGCACCAACTGCTGACCCTCGAGTATCGCCAGGCGGCGAACAAGCTGCTCTCGATCGCATTTACCGATGGCCTGCCGCTGACCGCACGCTTCGTGCGTGAGGCGATCCTGGCCCAGGAGGAAAAGTAACCATGACCGACCAATCGACGACCTCACGCTTACAGGTGAACCTGGTTGGCCTGTCCAAAGCGGATTATCGTGGCAATCCCAGCACGCTGTGCCAGGGCTGCGGTCACAACTCGATCTCCAGCCAGATCATCGCCGCCTGCTATGAACTGGACCTGGTGCCCGAGAACGTGCTTAAGTTCAGCGGCATCGGCTGCTCGAGCAAAAGCCCGACCTACTTCTTGAACCGCTCGTTTGGCTTCAACGGGCTGCACGGGCGCATGCCCTCGCTGGCTACCGGGGCGCTGTTCGCCGATAAGACCCTGCGCGGCATCGGCGTTTCGGGCGACGGCGACTCGGCCAGCATCGGTATGGGCCAGTTCAAGCACGTTGTGCGCCGCAACCTGCGCATGGTCTACATCATCGAGAACAACGGCGTGTATGGGCTGACCAAGGGCCAGTTCTCGGCTACCGCCGACGAAGGGCTGGAGCTGAAGGGCCAGGGCAAGAACCCCTACCTGCCGGTCGATATCGCCTGGGAAGCGTTGGTGGGCAACGCCACTTTCGTGGCGCGCTCGTTCGCCGGCGACCCGAAGCAGGTCAAGGAGTTGATCAAGGCCGCCATGAGTCACAACGGCATCGCCGTGCTGGATATCATCAGCCCGTGCGTGACCTTCAACAACAAGGACGAGTCGGTGCACTCGTACTCGTGGGGCAAGGAGCATGAAGTGGCGCTGCACGACCTGGCCTACGTCCCGCCGGCCGAAGACATCCTGGTTGAGTACGGCGAGGGCGAGACCACCGAGGTGGAGATGCACGACGGCTCGCGCGTGATCCTGAAGAAGCTGGAGCACGAATACGACCCGTGCAGCCGCACCGAGGCGATGCGCCTGCTGGAAGAAGCCAACGCCAAGCGCTGGCTTCTGACCGGGCTGATCTACATCAACCCGCAGGAGCCGTCGCTGATCGACATCTACAACCTGACCGACACCCCGCTCAACCGCCTGCCGAACAGCCGCCTGCGTCCCGCGCCGGAGACGATCCAGCAGGTCAACGACCTGATGTTCTAGGTCGCAGTCCAATCAACCGGGCCGCTCTCCCATCGAGGGCGGCCCTTTTGATTCTGCCGGGCCGGGGCTGGTTTTCCCGTGTTGCAATCCCCGCCAATTTCGGATAAGATGAATAGAGCGCGCGCCGCGCGCCGGTGAAAGGAGATCGCTATGAAACTGCGCATCTTGCTGGCCCTGCTTACCCTGCCGGCGCTGCTGACCGGCTGCCGGATCGGCCCGCCGGCCCGCACCGCCACCCCGGGCAGCCCGCCCGTGCCCACCACGGCGGTCCCGCCGCCCGCCACCACCGCTGCTCCCAGCCCCACGTTCACCGATACTCCCGGGCCGACCGCCACCTTCACCCCCCAGCCGGGGCTGGCCCAGCCGGTGACCTTTCAGGCCGAAGACGGGGTTGAACTGACCGGCGATCTGTTCCCGGCCCCCGGCGGCCCGGCCCCGGCTGTGCTGCTGATGCACCAGATGGGTTCCAACCGCCAGGTGTGGGTCGAGAAGGGTCTGGTAGCCTGGCTGACCCGCTCGGCCCCGCCGGCAGACGCCGCGGGCCCGGTTTGGCCGGAGCGCTCCGGCGGCCCGACCTTCCCCGTGCTGATCTTCGACTTCCGTGGCCACGGCGACAGCCAGGGCCAGCCGGGCGAAATGGCCGACTTCCTCTCGGATGCCAAAGCCGCCTACACCTTCCTGAGCCGACAGCCCTCGGTTGACCCGCAGCGCATTGTGCTGATCGGGGCCAGCATCGGCGCGGATGCAGCGGTGGATATTTGCGTCGACGGCTGCCTGGGAGCGCTATCGCTCTCGCCTGGCGGCTACCTGGATGTACCGTATGCGCAGGTGGTCAGCGAGCTGGCGTTGGACAACAAACCGGCCTGGTGCATCGCCGCCCAGGGCGATCCGCTGCCGTACCAGACCTGCCAGGACGCCGGCGGAGCGAGCTATCGCTTCATCAGTTACCCCGATACAGCCCACGGCGCCGACCTGCTGCAGCCCGGGCGCCTGCCCGAGATCGGCCAGGTGTTCCTGGATTTCTTAAAAATGCTATTCGCCTTTTAATCGGAGGGCGCTATAATAGGATCGGAGGCACAATATGAAAACAACCACTCAAAAAATCCTGTTGGCGATGTTCTTGTTAGGGGCGTTTCTGCTGCCGGTCGTGCCCTCGGCCCTGGCGATGGACCGTTCGCAGACCATCGCTGCCCGCCCGGGCGACGCCGGGCGCATCCAGGTGACGGTGAACTCCCAATTTAGCGGCCGTATGCCGGTGTCGGTTGTGCTGTACAACAAGAGCGGGCAGGTGGTGGCCGAACAGGAGGCCGTTTCCGGGCGAGCCTTGTTTGACCGGCTGAGCGCCGACGATTACCGCGTGACGGCTTACGCCGAGAACGGCGAAGTGAACACCGCCGATGACGTGGCCGTGTTTGCCCACCGCACCACCGCGGTGACGGTGAAGCTGGAGCCGACCGCCCAGGCCAAGGCAGCTGCCAAGGCCGGTCGTTACTGCAGCGAATACGTCACTGGCGACGGCAGCCAGTTGAAGATCAGCGGCGGGTTTGGCCAGCAGTTCCTGTATTACCAGTGCGGCCATCTGATCGGCAAGGTTGGCAGTCCCAGCTACCGCTGCGGCTGCGGCGGCTCCGGCTATCACTACACCACCAACTGCACCAAGGTCAGCCCGGTAGTGATCGTCCTGCCCTGCCCGAAGCACTAAGCGTTCGTTCTTTTCCATGGTCCCCGGTTCGCTTCGCCCCTGGTGGGGCGAGCCGGGAATATCCAACCAGATCCGGAGGGGGAAACTCAGGATGCTTATGGACCCAATTTGCATTTGGCCCGGTAACGCCTACCCGCTCGGCGCCACCTACGATGGCACGGGCGTCAACTTTGCGTTGTTCTGCCTGAACGGCGCGCAGGTTGAGTTGTGCCTGTTCGACGACGACGGGCGGCGGCAGGTGGGCAGCGTGATGCTGCCGGAGGCCGATAACATGATCTGGCACGGCTATCTGCCGGATGCCCGTCCCGGGCAGCTGTACGGCTACCGCGTGCACGGGCCATACGACCCGCGCGCCGGGCACCGGTTCAACCCGCACAAGCTGCTGCTGGATCCGTACGCCAAAGCCATCTCGGGCACGATCCAGTGGAGCGACGCGCTGTTCGGCTATAAGATCGGCAGCCCCAAGGAAGACCTCTCGCTGGACCGGCGCGACAGCGCCCCATTTATCCCCAAGTCGGTGGTGATCGATCCTGCCTTCGACTGGTCGGGCGACATCGCGCCGCGCCACCCCTTTCACAAGACGGTGATCTACGAGCTGCACGTCAAGGGCTTTACCGCTCGCCACCCGGATGTACCGCCCGAACTGCGCGGCACGTATGCCGGGCTGGCCTGCCCGCCGGTGATCGCTTACCTGCAGTCACTGGGCATCACGGCAGTGGAACTGATGCCGGTGCACCATTTCGCCTCTGACCGGCTGTTGAAGGAGCGCGGGCTGACCAATTACTGGGGCTATAACTCGATCGGTTTCTTTGCTCCCGACAGCCGCTATTCCAGTGCGGGGGCGCGCGGCGAACAGGTGCGTGAGTTCAAGCAGATGGTCAAGGCGCTGCACCAGGCGGGCATTGAAGTGATCCTGGATGTGGTCTACAATCACACCGCTGAGGGCAACCACTTGGGGCCAACGCTTAGTTTCCGCGGCATCGATAACGCCGCCTATTACCGGCTGGTGGAGGGCAGCCCGCACTACTACATGGACTTTACCGGCACCGGCAACACGCTCAACCTGGTGCAGCCCAACGCACTGCAGTTGATCATGGACAGCCTGCGCTACTGGGTGACCGAGATGCATGTCGACGGCTTCCGCTTCGACCTGGCCTCGGCCCTGGCCCGTGAGCTGTATGATGTCAACATGCTGGGCACCTTTTTTACCATCATCCAGCAAGACCCGATCATCTCGCAGGTCAAGCTGATCGCCGAACCGTGGGACGTTGGCCCGGGCGGTTACATGGTGGGCAAATTCCCGCCCGGCTGGGCCGAATGGAATGGCCGCTACCGTGATGCGCTGCGCGATTTCTGGCGCGGCCGGCACGAAAGCCTGGCCGAGTTCGCCTTCCGCTTCACCGGCAGTTCGGACCTGTACAGCGCTAACGGCCGCCAGCCCACCGCCAGCATCAACTTCGTCACCGCTCACGACGGCTTCACCCTGCACGACCTGGTCAGCTATAACGAGAAGCATAACGAAGCCAACGGCGAGGGCAACCGCGACGGTCATTCCGATAATCGCTCGTGGAACTGCGGCTGTGAAGGCCCGTGCGATGACCCGGCGGTGGCGCAGCTGCGGGCGCGCATGAAGCGCAACTTCCTGGCTACCCTGTTCCTGTCACAGGGGGTGCCGATGCTGCTGGCGGGCGACGAACTTGGCCGCACGCAGCAGGGCAATAACAACGCCTACTGCCAGGACAACGAGATTTCCTGGGTAGATTGGGAGCACGCCGACCAGGAACTGCTGGAGTTCACTCGCCGCCTGATCCGCCTGATGATGGATCATCCGGTCTTCCGCCAGCGGCGCTGGTTCCAGGGCCGGGCAGTGCACGATGCCGGCTGGAACGACATCGGTTGGTTTACCCCGGACGGGGCCGAGATGGGCGAAGCGCACTGGCAGGTCAGCTTCGCCAAGTCGCTGGCGGTCTTTCTGCATGGCAAGGGCATCCATACCCCCGACCGGCACGGCGAGCGCGTCATCGACTGCTGCTTCTACCTGATGTTCAACGCCCACCACGAGGCGCTGCCTTTCCGCCTGCCGGTTTCAGACGAGTTCACCCATTGGGAATGCGTGATCGACACCAGCGCCTCCGGCCTGGACGGCGAACGGGTGGTGCTGAGCGGGCAGGAAGTGCTGGTGGAAGCGCGCTCGCTGGTGGTGCTGCGCAATGCCTGTTGAACCGCGCGCCACCTACCGGGTGCAGCTCTCGGCCGGGTTTACCCTGGATGACGCCGCCGGCCTGGTCGAGTACCTGCAGGCGCTGGGCGTCAGCCACCTGTATGCCTCGCCGTTCCTGCAGGCCGCCGCCGGCTCGACCCACGGCTACGATGTGGTCAACTATCAGCAGGTCAACAGCGAACTGGGCGGTTCGGAGGCCTTCGCCCGCCTGAGCTACGCCCTGATGCAAGCCGGGATGGGCCTGCTGATGGACATGGTGCCCAACCACATGGCGGTCGACGGCGGCAACCCGTGGTGGCAGGATGTGCTGGAGAACGGCCCTTCCAGCCCGTATGCTTCCCACTTTGATGTTGAGTGGGACCCGCCCGAAGCGCGCCACAGCAACGCCGTGCTGCTGCCGGTGCTGGGCGACCACTACGGGCGGGTGCTGGAAGCCGGCGAGCTGCGCCTGCTGTACGATGGGCAGGCTTTCCAGGTCAGTTACCACGCTCAGCGCTTCCCGCTCGACCCGCGCTCGTTGGGGCAGGTGCTGGCGCGCGCCGCGCTGCGCGGCCGCTTCGATGAGCTGACCTTTATCGCCAACGCCTTTGCTCGTCTACCGATGGCCCCCGCCGTCGACCGGCTGAGCGCCCGCCGGCGCAGCCTGGAGCAGCGCGTGCTGCACGGTCTGCTGGCGCGGCTGGCCGATCATGAACCGGGCGTGCGCCAGGCGCTGGACGCCGTAGTGGAGGAATACAACCAATCGCCCGACCTGCTGGACGAACTGCTGGCGGAGCAAAACTACCGCCTGGCGTTCTGGCGCATCACCAGCCGCGAGCTGGGCTACCGGCGCTTTTTCAACATCAACAGCCTGATCGGCATGCGTATGGAAGACCCGGCGGTCTATGAAGACGCCCATGCCCTGGTGCTGGGCTGGCTGCACGGCGGCCTGCTGGACGGGCTGCGCATCGACCACCCGGACGGGATGCGCGACCCGCAGGGTTACTTCGAGCGCCTGCGCCAGGATAACCCGCATACCTGGATCGTGGTTGAGAAGATCCTCGAGCCGGGCGAAGCGCTGCCGGCGGAATGGCCGGTGGACGGCACAACTGGGTACGACTTCCTGAATCTGGTCAACCAACTTTTGGTCGATCCGGCCGGCGAAGCGCCCCTGGAGGCGCTGTTCACCCGTTTCACCGGCCGGGCGCTGGTGTGGGACGAACTGGCGCTTGAGAAAAAGCGCTTCGCTGCGGTCGAACTGTTGGGCAGCGACCTGGCCCGCCTGGCGGCCCTGCTGCTGCAGGTCAGCCAGCGCCACCGCCGCCACCGCGATTACATCCGCCTGGAACTGCGCGCCGCCCTGGCCGAACTGGCTGCGGCGCTGCCGGTCTATCGCACCTACCTGCGCCCCGGCCAACCGGCCCGCCCGGCCGACCTGCAGGCGCTGGCGCTGGCGGTGCAGCGGGCCGCTGCCGCTCGCCCCGACCTGGACCCGCAGCTGTTCGACTTCCTGGGCGACCTGCTGGCGCTGAAGCACCCCGGCGAACCGGAGACCGAACTGGCGCTGCGCTTCCAGCAGTTCAGCGGCCCGCTGATGGCCAAGGGCGTGGAAGACACCGCCTTCTATATCTATAACCGCCTGGTTTCACTGAATGAAGTGGGCGGCGACCCCGGGCAGTTCGGCCTGGCGGTGGAAGAATTTCACCAGCGCATGGCCCAGGCCGGGCCGCTCAGCCTGCTGGCCGGCTCGACCCATGATACCAAGCGCAGCGAGGACGTGCGCGCTCGCCTGAGCCTGCTCTCAGAAGCGCCGGGGCTGTGGGGGCAGGCGGTCGAGCGCTGGTGGCAGCTGAGCGCCGCCCGACGCAGCGCTCACCCGCTGGACCCGGACGATGAGTACCTGCTGTACCAGACCCTGGTGGGCGCCTGGCCGATCGACGCCGGGCGGGCGGCGGCCTACCTGTTAAAGGCGGCCCGAGAAGCCCGCCGCAGCACCTCCTGGGACAACCCCGACCCGGCCTACGAGGCTGCCCTGACCGGGTTTGTCGAGGCGTTGTTTGCCGATGCGGCCTTCACCGCCGAGTTGGAGCAGTTCGCCGCCGGGCTGCGCTCACCCGGGCGGCTCAAGTCGCTGGCGCAGACGCTGCTGAAGCTGACCGCCCCCGGCGTGCCGGACCTGTACCAGGGCGCCGAACTGTGGGATTTGAGTTTGGTGGACCCCGACAACCGCCGCCCGGTCGATTATGACCTGCGCCGCCGGTTGCTGGGCGAACTGGCGCAGCTCAGCCCGGCCCAGGCGCTGGAGCGGGAGGACGAGGGCCTGCCTAAGCTGTGGTTGGTGCACCGGGCGCTGGCGGTGCGGCGCGAGCTGCCCGAGGCGTTCGGCCCGCAGGCCGCCTATACCCCGCTGGCGGTGCAGGGCGCTGCTGCGGCCTACCTGCGCGGGGATCAGGTGGCGGTGGTGGCCCCGCTGCGCGCCGGCTGGATGATCGATCTGCAGCGCCCGCGGCGCCTGGCTGAGCTGCGCCCGGCGGATTGGCCGGACGGGCCGGCGGCGCTGCCGGCCGGCGGCTGGCGCAGCCTCTTGAGCGGCGCCCGGTTGGTTTCCTCCGGCCAGGTGTGGCTGGCAGACCTGCTGGGCGGTTTCCCGGTTGGGCTGTGGGTGCGCGACGGCGCCGGCTGACAGGCTGCCCCGGTTCAACGACGGTCCAGCGTCTGCCGGGCCCCGGCTGGCGCGCTGCCCCGGTCCAAGATCGGCCGGGCGCCGGCCGGCGCCCGGCCCCGGAAATTATAGAAAAGGAGCGTGTGTCTTATGCCGATGGTGAAAGTTTGGGCGCCCAGGCCCCAGCAGGTGCAGCTGGTCATTTCAGGTGAGCGCCTGGCCATGCAGCGCGATGCGAACGGCTGGTGGCAGGTGGAGACGCCGCTGGCGGTGCACGCAGCCGATTACGGCTTCAGCCTGGACGGCGGCGCGCCGCTGCCCGACCCGCGCTCGCCCTGGCAGCCGTACGGGGTGCACGGTCTGTCGCGCTTCTATGATCACAGCCGGTTCGAATGGCACGACGGGCGCTTTTCGGCCGTCCCGTTGGCCGCCGGGGTGGTTTACGAACTGCACGTGGGCACCTTTACCCCGCCGGGGACCTTCGAGGCGGTGATCGAAAAGCTCGATCACCTGCTGCAGCTGGGCGTGACCCACATCGAACTGATGCCGGTGGCCGAGTTTCCCGGCCGGGCCGGCTGGGGCTATGACGGGGTGGACCTGTACGCCCCGCATCACGGATACGGCGGTCCGGACGGGCTGAAGCGCCTGGTGGATGCCGCCCACGCCCGCGGCCTGGGCGTGCTGTTGGACGTGGTCTACAACCACCTGGGGCCGGACGGCAACTACCTGGGCCAGTATGGGCCGTACTACACCACCCGCTACGCCACCCCATGGGGCGATGCGCTCAACTTTGACGGCCGCGACAGCCACGAAGTGCGCCAGTTCTTCCTGGATAACGCCCTGCACTGGCTGCGCGATTACCACATCGACGGGCTGCGCCTGGACGCCATCCACGCTATGATCGACCTGACCGCCTTCCACATCCTGGAAGAGCTGTCGGTTGAGACCGGCGCGCTGCGCGCCCAGCTCGGGCGTGACCTGGCGCTGATCGCCGAGAGCGACCTGAACGACCCGCGCATCGTGCGCTCGCGCGACATGGGCGGCTATGGGCTGGATGCGCAGTGGAACGATGATTTCCGCCATGCCCTGTGGACCGTGCTGACCGGCGAGCAGAATGGCTATCACGCCGATTTCGGCTCGCTGGCCGGGCTGGCTTATGCTTACCAGAACGTCTTTGTCTACGACGGGCGCCGCTCGGACTACCGCGGCCGGCGTCACGGCCGGCCGGCGAACGCCATCTCGCGCCAGCGCTTCTTCGCCTACCTGCAGAACCACGACCAGGTGGGCAACCGCGCCGCCGGCGACCGGACCGCCCAGGTGGCTGGTGAGCGCCTGGCCCGGTTGGGCGCGCTGCTGGTCTTCACCTCGCCCTACATCCCGATGCTCTTCATGGGCGAAGAGTGGGGCGCGTCCACGCCCTTTCAATACTTCACCGACCATGAGAGCGAAGAGTTGGCCCAGTCGGTGCGCCAGGGCCGCCTGCGCGAGTTCGCTGCCTACG
>JBJSYW010000150.1:0-3428 GCA_046089985.1 Chloroflexota bacterium | reverse complement strand
GGCGCCGAAGAACTCCCCCTGGGGCGAATTGGCGTCGGTCACCCCATCGGTATACAGCACCAGCTGGTCGCCCGGGGCCAGCTGCGCCTCCATCTCCTCCAGCTCGATCGGCTCCATCAGCCCCAGCATCATGCCGCGGGCGTTCAGGAAGTCGCAGCAGCCCTGGGCGGCGCGGAAGAGCAGCGGGCGGTCGTGCCCGGCGCGCACGTAGCGCAGCCGGTGCGTGTTCAGGTCGAGCAGACCGTAGAAGACGGTCACGAACATCGTGGTGGGCGAGATCTCGATCAGCAGGCGGTTGACGCTGCCCAGCACCTCGCAGGGCGAGCGGCCGCGGCGCGCTTCGGCGCGGATCAGGCTGCGCGAGAGCGCCATGAACAGGGCCGCGGTGATGCCCTTGTCGGAGACATCTGCCATCACCAGCCCCACCTGGCGCTCGCCCAGGTCGATCACATCGTAGAAGTCGCCGCCCACCTGGCGGGCCGGGCGGCTGCGGGCGGCGCAGGCGAAGCCCGCCAGGCTGGGGAACTCGGCCGGCAGAAAGCTCTGCTGCAGCTCATGGGCCAGCTCCAGCTCGCGCTCCAGGCGCTCCTTCTCGATCAGGGCTGCCTGGGCGGCCTGCAGTTCGTGATAGGCCTGCTGCAGGGCCTGGTTTTTGGCCTGCAGATCGGCGATCAGCGCATCCTGCGACTGGCGCAGTCGGCCGCTGATCATTTGGGCGGCGTGGAAGAGCAGCTCGGGCTGCTGCAGCAGCGCGCTGCGCAGGCGGCTTTCGGTGATCTCCATCATGCGGCAGGTCTGCACGGCGCGCACGCTGGCAGAGCGCGGGCGGGCCTCGAAAAAGGCCATCTCACCTACGATCTCGCCGACCCCGCGCCGGCTCAGCACGGTGACCTGCCCGGCGGTTGATTTATAGATCTCCACCTCTCCCGACAGCACCACCCACATCGAGTGCTCCAGGTCGCCCTCGCACATGATGTCTTCGCCGGGTTGAAAGGTCACCCGGTGCGAAGCCTGTTCCAACAGATCCAGCGCTTCGGGCTGGACCCCGGCGAAAAACGGCACCGAGCGCAGCAGGTTCAGGTCATCCGGTGGCATGCAGTATCTCCCGGTTGGCAAGCACGTTCTGAAGGAAGGCCTGGCGCAGGGCATCGTCGCCGATGCGCTCGGCCTGCTGCTGGACGACCTGGCGGGCGCGCTCCAGCGCTGCGGCTGCGCCAGGGTCGCCGGCGGCCAGCAGCACGCGGTAGTGGTTCAAGTACACGCCCTGCACCTCTTCGACGTTGGGGTGCTGCTCCAGCAGCTCCATCGCCTGGGCCGAGGCGGACAGCGCCTCGGGCAGCTGATCCTGGCACAGGTGGGCCTGGGATTGGGCCGAGCGGTCGGCGATCAGCTCGCCCATCAGGTTCAGTTCCTGGTGGCGGGCGGCGGCCTGCTCCAGGTAGTCGAGCGCGGCCGCCGGGCGGTTGTGCTTCAGCGCAGTCAGCCCCAACCCGTACAGCGACTGGGCCGCGCCGCGCAGGTCGCCGATCGCCTGGCGGATTTCAAACGAGTGTTGGAATGAAGCCAGCGCCTGGTCCGGCTCGCCCAGGTACAGCGCCGCCAGGCCGGCGGCGTAGTGCGAGAAGCCCTGCCCGTTGCGGTCGCCGGTACGGCCTTTCATCTCCAGCGAGCGCTCCAACTGCTCCAGCGCGGCGCGGTACTCGCCCAGGCGCAGCAGGATGCGCCCGCCGTTGGTCTGGTGGATGCCCATCTGGAACCAGTCCTGGCGCTGTTCGGAGATCTGCTGGCAGTGGCGGTTGTGCTGGATGGCCTGCCCGTAGTTGCCCTGCATGAAGTGCATCATGCTCAGGTACATCTCGCTCCAGGTCTCACCTTCCAGGTCGTTCAAGCGGCGGCGCAGCTCGATGGCCTGCTCCAGCGGGCCGCGCGCCTGAGCGTAATCGCCCTGGTAGTAGCTGATCAGCCCCACCTGGTGCAGCGCAAAGGCCAGGCCGGCCGCGTCGCCGCTCTGGCGTTTGATCTCCAGCGCTTCGCCGGCGGCCTGGATGGCTTCTTTGTAGCGCCCGGTCCAGCCGAACAGGTCGGAGAGCTGGTTCAGCACATCGCCGCGCCGGTTGGCGTCCTGGTATTTCTCGGCCAGGGCCAGCATCTGCTCCAGGTCTTGCTGGCGCTCGGCCGGCTTGCCCACCAGACCGTAGAGCTTCTGGCGCAGCGCCAGGACCTCAAAGCGCCGTGCCCAGCGCTCGGTGTCGTCGGGCAGCAGATCGAGCAGGCGGTTGAAATGCTCCAGCGCGCTGGCGTTGGAGAAGTTCTGCTGCGCCTTGCGCCCGGCCAGTTCCAAATAATAGGCGGCCCGTTCGAAGTTGTCGCTGGCGGCGTAATGGTGCGCCAACAGTTCGCATTCCTGGGCGGCGCGCTCGCCCAGCGACTCTTCCAGGATGGCGCCGATGCGGGCGTGAAACTGTTGGCGGCGCTGCATCAGCATGTTTTCATAGGCCACTTCTTGCACCAGCGCGTCGGGGAAGACGTATTCCTCCTGCTCCATATTGACCGGGCGGATCAGGTTATCGCGCTCCAGTTGGGCCAGCGGCAGGCTGGTCTCGCCGGCGCCGTCCAGGCGCGCCTGGCGCAGGCTGCGCAGCACGCCGGCCTGGAACTGGCGCCCGATCACCGCCGCCATTTGCAGCGCCAGGCGGGCGTCCTCGGTCAGGCGGTCGAGGCGGGCGATCAGTGCCGAGTGCAGCGTGTCGGGTACGCTGATCTGCCCCAGCCGGGCCGGGTCGGACTTCCAACGCTTAACCTTCTTCTCAACCGGCCGGCGCTTGATCGACGAAACCAGGTCGCCCAGGTAGTCGGCCTCGTCCTGCTCTAGCTGGACAGCGCCGCTGTCTTTCAGCGAGCGCACAATCTCCTCGATGTAAAAGGGGTTGCCGGCCGACTTGGCGTAGATGGTGTCCAGCACGCTTTCGGGGAAGGCCGCCCCGGGCAGCAGGCGGGCCAGCATCTGGCGCGTCAGGTCTTCGTCGAGTGGGGCCAGCTCCACTTCGCTGAAGCGGTGGTGGAAATTGCGCTCGGCCCGGTCACGCAGCCGCCAGGCGCCCTTCTGGCGCAGCGGGCGCATGATCAGGTAGAACAGCACCGGCCAGTCGTCGCTGACGCTGAGCAGGTCTTCGAAGAGCGCCAGCGAGGCCTCGTCGGCCCAGTGCAGGTCATCAAGCACGATCACCAACGGCTGGCGGCTGGCGGCGGCGCTGACGAACTGCCGGGCGGCCCAGAAAGTCTGCTTCTGGCGCACGCGCGGGTCCAGCCCCGACAGGTCGGCCCAGTCGCCAGCCGCCAGCCGTTGGTGATCGTGCTTGATGACCTGCACTGGGCCGACGAGGCCTCGCTGGCGCTCTTCGAAGACCTGCTCAGCGTCAGCGACGACT
>JBJSYW010000149.1:0-3311 GCA_046089985.1 Chloroflexota bacterium | reverse complement strand
GCTTCGGGCACGCGGTCTACTGCGCCCGGGAGGCGCTCGGCGGCGAGCCGTTCCTGCTGATGCTGGGCGACCACCTGTACCGCTCTACCGGCGAGGTCTCCTGCGCCCGCCAGTTGATCGACGCCTACCAGGCGCACGGGTCGAATATCGTCGGGCTGCGGCGCACCTCGGCCGAACTGATCGCCAATTTCGGCACGGTGGGCGGCGTGTGGGTGGAAAAGGACTGCCTGCTAAACGTGACCGAGTTCGCCGAAAAGCCCACCCTGGAGTACGCCCGCGGCAGCCTGCGCGTGCCCGGGCTGGGCGAAGACGAGTACTACACCGTCTTTGGGCAGTATATCCTCGGTCCCAAGCTGTTCGAATACCTGGAAGAGCACATCCGCAACAACGTGCGCGAGCGCGGTGAATTCCAGCTCACCTCGGCGCTGGACCGGCTGCGGCAGGAAGATGGGTTCTATGGGCTGGTGATGAACGGGCGGCGCTTCGATATCGGGCTGCCGGAGTACTATCTGCAAACCCTCACGACGTTTGGAGCGGCGCAGCCTGAAGCGGCGTAACCACCGCTTCCAGGTCCAGGCGGTAGCCCACGCCGCGGATGGTCTTCAGATAGACCGGTTGGCGTGGGTTTTCCTCCAGCGCCTGGCGCAGCCAGCTGATGTGCACATCCAGCGTGCGCGTATCGGCGGTGTACTCGGTGCTCCACACCTCGCGGAACAGGCGTTCACGTTCGAGCGCCTCGCCGGGGTGATCGAGGAACAGCCGCAGCAGGTGGGTCAGGCGCGGGGTGAGCGAGGTTTCGCGCCCCTGGCAGCGCACCCGTTTGCGCGCCACATCCAGGCGGATCGGGCCAACGTGCATCAGCGTATCACCGTCGCCGGGCAGCAGCGGCTTGATGCGGTTCATCAGCTTGCGGGCAGTGAAGGGCGGGGTCAGCACGACTTCAACCGGTAGATCGCTGCCGGGTGCATGCTCGGGGTCGGCAATCAGCACCAGCGGCACAGACGAGCTGCGCAAGCGGATGCTGCGGCAGATACGCTTGCCCGAGGTGCGCATCGAGGCGGCGTTGACCACCACCAGATCGGGGTCAAAGGTATGCAAAATAGACAGCGCCTCGTCACCGGTGGACACTGTCTCAACCTGGTATCCCTTCTTCTTTAATCCAGGTACAAAAGGCGGGCTTTCAGCCCGCTTCCCTTCGACCCAAAGTATCCTGGCCTTCATCACCGGTCTTCCTCACCAAGGACCGCAACTGCCTGGCCGCTTTTCCCTTCATGGATTTTCCAGCGCCTGGGTTAGTGGCGAGATTATAACCGTAATCTTAAAAAATTGCAAATAAAAGCGTGGTACTATCGCTTTAACATTTCGTTCCCCGCTTGAGGCTGCTCAGAACCGAGGCGGCGCAGGTCTTCGGCCGCATGGTCGAAACGCCCGCGCTGCCGGTAAATATGTTAGAATACAATTCGAAACTAGCGCGGTGGACCGCCGGCGGCAGCGCCGGTGGGATATTGAGGAGGCGATGTATGTCCGATATGGTCGAAGTTGCGATCGATAGCATCCGGGTCAGCCTGATGTCGCAGCAGCGAATCGTGATCCTGCGCGAGCAGAACGATGAGCGCTACCTGCCGATCTGGATTGGCGTCTACGAGGCCGAATCGATCACGATCGCATTACAGGAAGTTGAGGTGGCCCGGCCGCTGACCCACGACCTGCTGACCAGCGTATTCCGCCAGTTGGGGGCGCGCATCCTGCGCGTGGAGGTCATCTCGCTGCGCGACGACACCTTCTTCGGCAGCATCGTCTGCGAGCGGGAAGGCGAAACGCTGACCATCGATGCTCGGCCGTCGGATGCGCTGGCAATCGCCGTTCGAGCGCACGTGCCGATCCTGGTCGCCCGCTCGGTGATGGATTCGGCCGGGATCATCCCGGAAGAAGACCTGCAGGAAGAATCCGCGGCCGAAGAACCGCAGAAAGCCGCCGAGGAGGAAAACCTGCCCGAGGAAGGCGAGGACCGGCTGTCGATCTTCTCTGACTTCCTGGAAAAGCTGGACCTCAACCCCGGCGACGATGACGAGGACGAAGACAAAGCCAAGTAAACCGGCCTGACCGTATCGACACCGGGGATCGCCGCGCCTGGCCGGAATCCCCGGTTTTTATTCACCCGGCGCACTGCGCCGCATGCAATCCACCCTTCTCTCGGGCTGCCCTATCCTATGGACGATCTTGTAACAACTCAGGAAGCCACCCCTGCCCCGCAGACCATTCCGCACAGCCGCGAAGCCGAAGAGGCAGTGATCGGCGCAGTGATGATCAACCCGGAGGCCTACTATGACGTGGCGACCTTCCTGCACGCCGATGATTTTTACATCCACCGCAACCGCTGGGTATGGGAGTCGTTCACCCGCCTGCACGACCGGCGCACCCCGCTGGACTTCCTGACCGTCACCGAAGACCTGGAGCAGGCCGGCAAACTGGCTGAAGTGGGCGGCCCGGCGTACCTGTCGTCGCTGATCAACAACGTGCCCACCTCGCTGCATGCCGAGGCCTACGGGCGCATCATCGAGAGCAACGCCATCCGCCGGCGCATGCTGACCGCCGCCAACGAGATCGCCCGCCTGGCCTATGCCCAGGAGTCCACCATCGACACGGTGATGGACGAGGCCGAGAAGACCATTTTTGGCGTCAGCGAGCGGCGCACCACACGCGACCTGCGCTCGATCCAGGACGTGCTCAGCGATTACTACGACCGGGTCGACCAGCTCGCCAGCCGGGCCGGCGAGACCTACGGCGTGCCCACCGGCTTCACCGATCTGGATCACCTGCTGGGCGGGCTGCAGCCATCCGACCTGCTGATCTGCGCCGGTCGCCCGGGTATGGGTAAGACTGCCTTCATGCTTTCGATCGCCAAGAACGCGGCCCAGAAATACAAAAAGCATGTGGCGATCTTCTCGCTCGAAATGGCCGCCGAGCAGCTGGTCCAGCGCCTGGTCTCACAAGAAACCGGGATCGACTCGCAGCGCCTGCGATTGGGCCAGTTGGAAGCCGATGAATGGGGCCTGTTCGCCCATGCCGTCGAAGTGCTCAGCGATACGGTGGTCTTCCTGGATGACACCCCCTCGCTCACCCCGCTGCAGCTGCGCACCAAATGCCGCCGGCTTCACGCCGAATACAGCCTGGACCTGGTGCTGGTGGACTACCTGCAGCTGATGACCAGCGGCGGGCGCAACGAGAACCGCGTCCAGGAGGTCTCGTATATCTCGCGCAACCTGAAAGTGCTGGCGCGCGAGCTGAACGTGCCAGTGCTGGCTGCCGCC
>JBJSYW010000148.1:0-4574 GCA_046089985.1 Chloroflexota bacterium | reverse complement strand
GCTGCGCCGGCCGGCGCAGCCGGCGAAGAGCCGCCCAAGGTGTTCGAGATGATGGTGGAGCGGATGGCGCGCCTGGCGAGCGAGCGCTCGCTGCCGCAGCGCAAACCGTGGCCGGATTTTTTGCCCGGCTCATTCTCGCTGCAGGACGGTGTGGATACTGCTTACCTGAGCAGCGCTGGTCGGCAGCTGTTGGCCAGGCAGGCCGGGCTGGCGCCGAACGCGCCTGTGCCCGGACAGCTGCCGCTCAACCCGGCGGTGGCGCGCTGGTTGGCGGGCAGCCGCGGCTGGCGCGAGCTGGACTGGCGTTCCGCCGCGCTGCGCGCAGTGGTCGGATTGGTCGATAACCCGTACCGCGCGGCGCAGTTCCCGCTGGCGATTGACCTGCGCCGCGGGCATGCTGCCATCTTCGGCGCCTCCGGCTGGGGCAAGACCACACTGCTGCGCACGCTGTTGGCCGGGCTGGCGGTGACGCATTCGCCGCTCGATCTGCACGTCTATATCCTCGATTTTGGCGGGCGGCAGATGAGCGTGTTTCGCGAGCTGCCGCATGTGGGGGCGCTGATCACACCGGATGAGGAAGAGCGCGTGGTGCGGCTGCTGCGCCGGCTGGACGAACTGCTGGAGCAGCGCAAGGTGTTGCTCAGCGATGCCGGGGCCGACGATCTGTACAGCTATAACACCGCCCACCCGGCAGGCAGGCTGCCCGCAGTGCTGGTGCTGATCGATAACTTCGCCGAGTTTCGCGAGGCCTATGACGGCCTGCTGCCGCTGCTGACCTCGATCGCCCGCGAGTCGCGCGCCTGTGGGATCCATTTTGTGATCACCGCCGATGCGGTCAGCCTGCTGCCGGGCAAGCTGTATGGGCTGTTCACCGAACGCCTGGCGCTGAAGCTCTCGGATGCCAGTGATTACCTGGCGATCGTGGGGCGCGGCGCGCGCATGGTGGACGATATCCCGGGGCGCGGTTATGTGCAGGTGGGCCGGACGGCTTTAGAGTTCCAGGCCGCGCTGCCGGTCGGCGGGGAGGCGCAGCCGCCGGCGGACGCGGCAGACGTGGTAGACGCCGCCGATACGGCAGCCGTGTCTGCCGCCGGCGACGAGACGCACCGGCTGGCCCAGCTGGTGCGTCTGCTGCGCGAGGCCGCCTCCGCAATCGACCCGGCGCGTGCCGCCCAGCCGGTCAGCACGCTGCCCAGCCGGGTGCAGCTCGCCGCACTGCTGGCCCAGGACGGCCAGGCCAACGGCAAGCTCCACCCGGTGTTGGGGGTTGACGACCGTTCGCTGCTGCCCTGGCGCTTTGATCTGCCTGGCGATGGACCGCACCTGCTGCTGATCAGCCCGCCGGGCGGCGGGAAGACCACCTTGCTGCGCAGCCTGGCGCTGTCGCTGGCGCACAGCTGTCCGCCGGAGCGCCTGGCGCTGGCGCTGGTAGATTTCCAGGGCCGCTTCTTTTCGTATGGCGGGCAGCGCAGCCTGCTCGATCTGCCGCATGTGCTGGTTTCGCTGGATCAGCCCGGCGGGTTGGATGAATTTGTGGCCCTGCTGCAGGAGCAGGCCGGGCAGCTGCGCGGCCGGCCGCGGGCGCTGGTGGTGTTGATCGACAACTACGATATGTTCGTTGAAGAAGCGCGCAGCTCGCGCAGCGCCATGCCGGCGCTGGGTGGGCTGGCGCGCCAGCATGGGACGGATGGGCTGCATTTCGTGCTGGCTGGGTCTCCGGATGCGGCGCGTTCGGCGGATGAGCTGCGCAAACAGGTGATGATGAACCGCATGGGCCTGGCGCTGGCCTCCGGCGATCTGGTGGCGGCGTTGAATGGGCGGCTGCCGCGCGGCCTGGCCGACGCCGAGCAGCCGCCCGGGCGGGCGTTTGTGGTACGCTCAGGCAAGACCTACCTGGTGCAGCTGGCCACGCCGTATACCGGGGCGGCGCCGGGCGAAGAGCAGATCGAAGCCGGCCTGGACGGCTGGGTGGACCGCATCTGCGCCCGCTATCCGGGCAGACCGGCGCAGCGCCGTTTGCCGGGCCAAGCGGTTGGCCCTGGCGATGGGCGCTCCGCCGCGTCGCCGGCTGTCCCTGCCGATGAGCCGGGCGCAGCGCCGCCGCCGGGGGGAACGCCGCCGCCCAAGGTGGATACTGAAGCGTTGAAGCCCCGGCTGCTGGCAGCCGGGCTGGAGCCGGCGCTGCTGGCGCTGCTCTCGCCGCCGGATATCCTCAACCTGGCCACCGAGCTGGGGCTGATCGAAAATGGATGATTACCTGGAACTGACCTTGGATGTCTTTGACGAACGCGGCCAGCGGGCAGCGGTGCGCGGCACGCTGACCGCCGGGCAGATGATCGAGGAGATCGTGCGGGAGTTCGAAGGGCTGCAGCCGGGGGAGGCCGGCGCTTACGCCTTGAGCCTGGCCGGCGCGGCCGGCGCGCTCGATCCCCGGCGTGGGTTGATCGAGCAGGGGGTGCAGACCGGCGACCGGTTGGTGTTCGGTTGGGCGCAAAAGGCCCCCACCGCCGTGCGCCGGCCGTTTGCGCAACCGGGTCGAGCCGCGCTGCGCGAGCTTGCCAGTGGCAAGGTTTTTGTGCTGGCCTGGCAGCCGGCGCGCATCGGCCGCCCGGACAGCGACGCGCAGCACAACGAACTGCTGGCGGTCAACCTGGATGGCCTGCCCAATGCGGGGCGGGTCTCGCGCAGCCATGCCCAGGTCACCGAGCGCGATGGCGTATACTTTGTTGAAGCGCTCTCAGGGCAAAATCCCACCCGGTTAAACGGCAGCCCGCTGGCGCAGGGCCAGCCGGCGCGGCTGGCGCATGGAGACCGGATTGAGCTGGGCCTGAGCGGAATCAGCCTGGTGTTCTTGCTAGCGTAGCCTGCGCCGCGGCTAGCGGCCGGCTGATCCGCCCGCCGCCGGCCAGCTGCGCCGGGCCAGCAGCAGCGGGGCGATTGCCACGCTGGGCATCCAGATTTCTTCCGGGCCAACAAAGGTGATCCCCAGGCAGAACAGCGCCCCCAGCAGCAGCCCGGCCTGAGCGGCCCGACCGCGGCTCAGTGTCAGCAGGCCGATTGTGGTCTCCAAGGCGATCAACAGCCCGGCGAAGAAGACCGGGGCGGCTGGCAGCAGCGTCTGGAAGAACCAGGCGTACAGCGGCAGCAGGGCATTCTCCCCGGCGGCCGCGAACAGCAGCGGATCGCTCAACAGCACCGGCAGGTTCACCCCCCAGGCCATGATCAGGAAAAAGACGCCGAACACGATCCGGCCGGCTTGCGGTTTGAACAGCGCCAGCAGCAGCAGGATCAGCGCGAATGCCAGGGTGACGGTGGCAGGGGTTAGCATAAGGCTCCTTTGTGATCATCAAGCGCCCGGAGAGCGCGGCGGATAGGACGGGAGCGATTGTACAGAAATCCGGCCCGGCGCGCCTCGGCCGTTCGGCCAGTTCTTCGGCGCTGCGCCCTGGCGCTCCGTCTGGCGGGCGGCCAAAAACAACCGAAAGTCACCCGGGGCGCTGCCGCAAGCGGTGATAAGATACTCAGTCGGAGCCTGGAAAACGACCATGATGCCGACCGCACCGGAGCGCCAACCGATCTTTGACCTGCAAGCCGTCCACCACACCTATCCAGGGCCGAAGCCGGTGACGGCGCTGCAGGGGATCGATCTGCGGATCGACCCCGGCGAGTATGTCGCCATCATCGGGGCCAACGGCTCGGGCAAGTCGACCCTGGCGCGCCACCTGAACGGTTTGCTGCTGCCCAGCCAGGGGCAGGTGCGGGTGGGCGGGCTGGACACGCGTGAGGCCGGCCGGCTGGGGGCGGTGCGCCGTTTGGTGCAGATGGTTTTCCAGCAGCCCGATTTGCAAATTGTCGCCACCACGGTGGATGAAGACACCGCCTTCGGAGCCGAAAACTTTGGCGTGCCCGATGCCGAGCTGCCCGAGCGGGTGGCTGAGGCGCTGCAGGCGGTGGGGATGTGGCAGCAGCGCTCCCGCCCGCCGCACATGCTCTCCGCCGGGCAAAAGCAGCGCGTGGCAATCGCCGGGGCGCTGGCGGTGCGCCCGCAGGCGCTGGTGCTGGACGAGGCTACCTCGATGCTAGACCCGGCCGGCCGGGCGGCGGTGCTGGAGGTGCTGCGCCAGCAGCATGCCCGCGGTATTACCCTGGTGACGATCACGCATGAGATGGAAGAAGCCGCCGAGGCCACCCGGCTGGTGGTGCTGGACCACGGGCGGGTGGCCCTGGACGGCGCGCCGCGCGACATTTTCGCCCACCCGGTTGAGCTGCGCCGGTTGGGGCTGGATATCCCCCCGCTGGTTGACCTATCGCTGCGGCTGGGGCTGCCGCTGTGCCTGACCGCCGGTGAACTGCTGGCCGCGCTCGGCGCGCCGCCGGCTGTGGCCCAGGCGGCGCCCGCCGCGCCCGCCGGTGAACCATCCGGCGCGCCGGCTCTGATCCGCGTCCAGGACCTGCGCCACGCCTACCTGAGCGGCACGCCGTTGGAAGCCGTCTCGCTGCGCGGAATCAGCCTGGAGATCGCCCGCGGGACCATCACCGGGCTGATCGGGCAGACCGGCTCGGGCAAATCGACC
>JBJSYW010000147.1:0-3323 GCA_046089985.1 Chloroflexota bacterium | reverse complement strand
CACAGCTGCAGGCGGTGCAGGAGTACGAAGCTTACTTGCAGGCCGGCGTCGATGTGCTGAAAGCGCTCGACCCGGCGGGGTAGAGTATAATCGAGGGAGCAGGCCCGTATGCACAGCGACCGTCTGCTCTCCTCCCCGGTTCTAATAACCCTGGCCCGCAGCGGGCTGGTTTTTGTGCTGCTGTTAAGCGGTTGTATCACCCTGCCGCCGCGCCCGGGCGCGCCGGGCGGCGAACTGCCGGCGGTGTACACCCAGGCCGCGCAGACCGTGCTGGCGCAGTGGACTGGAGCAGCCGCCGAGACCGCCGCCGTATCAACCGGCGCGCCGCTGACCCCGCCGCCGCGGCGCACCAGCGGCTCGGGCGGGCTGTCGGGCAGCGGAACACGCCGCCCACCGGGCAAGAACACGCCCAGCCCCACTCCGCTGCCGCAACAGCCCGGCGTTACGCCGCGCCCGGGCCAGGCCACCCGCCGTCCGAGCGCCACTGCCGTCGCACAGCCCAGCCCCACCGGCGCTGCGCCGGCGTCGCCCAGCCCCACCCCACCCGGCAGCGCCTGCAACCGCATGCAGCTGCTTGGCGATGTGACCGCCCCGCCAGACACCAGCTATATCGCCGGGGCGGCGTTCATCAAGACCTGGCGGGTGCGCAATACCGGGGAATGCGCCTGGACGCGCGATTACGCCCTGGTGATGACCGGCGGAAACCTGACCGGCGCAACCGGCACGCTGTTCCTGCCTGCCGGCGTGCCAGCGGGCGAGTCGACCGACCTGTCGGTGGCGCTCAACGCCCCGGCCTTCAGCGGCTCGTACCAGAGCACCTGGATGCTGCGCAGCCCCGACGGGGAGCTGTTCGGCTACGGGCCGAATGGGGGTGTGGCGCTGCTGGCGCGCATCAACGCGCTGCAGCCCACCTACCAGCACAACTACCCCTTTGACATGGCGTTCTATGCCTGCAGTGGGAGTTGGAGCAGCGCCGCCGGGCTGCTGGCCTGCCCCGGGCAGCCGCAGGCGGCTGAAGGCTTTGTAACCCTGCTCAATAACCCGCAGTTGGAGACACACGTCTCACGCGAGTACGGGCTGTGGACCCAGCCCAACCGCGAGCGCAGCGGCTGGATCAGCGGCGAACTGCCGGCTTACACCGTGACCGCCGGCGACCGCTTCCAGGCCGAGCTGGCCTGCCTGGACGGGTATACCGGCTGCGATGTAACCTTCGAGCTGGCCTACCGCACATCAGACGGCTCGCAGGGCACGCTGGGACGCTGGCCCGAGACTTACGACGAGGGCAGCACCACGGTCGACCTGGACCTGTCGGTGCTGGCGCGGCGCTCGGTGACCTTCATTTTGAATGTGTACAACCGGGGCAACCCGCGCCAGGCGGCGGCGGTATGGCTGCTGCCGCGCGTCCAAAAGCAGAGCGCGCCGGGCGGCTACACGCTGGCCTGGCAGCGCGAAGATTTCCCCCGCCTGGGCGACTGCGACGCCCTGCGCATCGCCCTCAGCGGTCCGAACACCGGCACGGCAATCGCCTATGACTGCAGCCTGGGCACCCAGGAGATTGCTCGCGCCCCGCTGACCGGCGACCAGGCCGAGCAGCTGTGGTACTGGGTGCAGCGGCTGGGCTGGGTCGAGGGCGAAGTGTACACCTCCAGCGCCAACCACCCGGTCACCGCGTGGGTCGAACTGCGCGGTGCAGGGGTTTCGCAAGGCAGCAACTCCGATATCCAGGCCATCCAGATTTTCGCCGCTCAAGTATTCCAATGGATCGTCCAATGACCCACTCCGACCTGCTCCAAAACCTGCTCACCCTGCCCACCGTGCTGAACGCCGCCCTTTCGCCCGACCGGCGCTGGGTGGCCTTCGAATGGTATCGCGTGCACGCGAACGTCGATGTTTTCCTGGCGCCCTGCGACGGCTCGGCGGCGCCGCTGGCGCTGTGCCACACCGCCGAGCGAACCGAATTGATCGGTTGGGCGCCCGATTCCAGCGCCCTGCTGGTGGCAGAAGACCACGACAGCGACGAGCGCAGCCGGTTGTTCCGCATCGACCTGAACCTGGATGCAGGCGGGCAGCCGCACCCCGGCGCAATGCAGCCGCTGACCGAGGACCGCCCACCGTACTTCCTGCGCGGCGGCTGGCTGTCGCCCGATGGGCAGGCGCTGTATTACGGGGCGAACTATGATTTTGAGCACAACCGGCCCAGCGACGCCTCGATCCTGTACCGCCACGATTTGACCAGCGGCGAGCGCACCGCGCTGGCGCGCCCGCAAAAACCGGCTTACCTGTACAACGAGCTTAACCGGGCCGGGACGCACCTGCTCTACCTGACCAAAGACCGCCATCCATCCGGGTTCCAGGTGAACGTGGTGGACAGCGAGGGCGGGCAGAGCCGCGAAGTGCTGGCCTTTGGCGACCGGCGCAAGGTACTCGCCCACTGGCTGCCCGACAGCCTGCACCTGGCTTTCATTTCCGAGGCCACCGAGCGCACCGCCGAGACCGGTCAGCCCTACCGCAGCGTGGGTATTGCCCACGCGCTGAGCGGGCAGGTGCGCTGGCTGGTGGACGACCCAGCGCGCAACGTGGAAGATATCCGCGTCTCGCCCGATGGAGCACTGATCCTGGACGAGATCCGCGACGCCGGTCACGCCCCGACCTACATCGACCCGCCTGTCGGCGGGTGGAGTGCGACGGACGCGCAAGCGCTGACCGAACACGCCTTCCCTCGCCTGCCCGGCAACCTGCGCCCGCTGGGGCGGGCGGCAGACGGCGCCTGGATTGCGCTGCACTACAGCAGCACCTCACCGGTCGACCTGGTGCGGCTCAACCCGCAGGATGGTCAGCCGGCCTCGCTGACCGGGCTGTGGCAGCGCACCGCGCTGCGCCCGCAAGCCCTGACCGCAGCCGAGGATTGGCGCTGGACCTCGGTCGACGGGCGGCAGATCCAGGGCTGGCTGTACCGGGCGGTTCCCAACCCGGGGCGGGCGATCGTGTACATCCACGGCGGCCCGACGGCGCACTCTGAAGACCGGCTGAACGTGCAGCTGCAGTACTTCGTCAGCCAGGGTTTCAACGTGCTGGATGTCAACTACCGGGGCAGCAGCGGGTTCGGGATGCCGTTCCGTGAAGCGATCAAGGAAGACGGCTGGGGCGGGCGCGAGCAAGACGATATCGCCTGCGGGGCGCAGGCGCTGATCGACGCCGGGCTGGCCCAGCCGGGCCGGGTGGGCGTGACCGGCACCTCATATGGCGGTTACAGCGCCTGGTGCCAGATCACCCACTACCCGCCGGAAGTGATTGGGGCCGCCGCGCCGATCTGCGGGATGACC
>JBJSYW010000146.1:0-12362 GCA_046089985.1 Chloroflexota bacterium | reverse complement strand
GCCGGCGCCTGGGGCAGCCCGGCCAGGAAGGCGGCCTGTCCCAGGGTCAGCTTGCCGGCGGTGGTGTTGAAGTAGGTTTCAGCAGCCGCTTCGATGCCGTAGGCCAGGTTGCCGTAGTAGATCTCGTTCAGGTAGATCTCGAGGATCTCGTCTTTGGAATAGCGCCGGGTCAGTTCGGCGGCCAGGATCGCTTCACGCATTTTGCGCGAGTACGACTGCTCGATGCGCTCTTCGGGGGTGAAGAGCAGGCCGCGTGCCAGCTGCTGGGTGATGGTCGATGCGCCCGAGACGGTCTCGCCCTGGGTGTAGTTCTGGTAGAAGGCACGCAGGATCGCCAGCACATCGAAACCGGGGTGGCTGTAGTAGCCCTGGTCTTCGGTGGCGATGGTGGCGGCGACCAGTTCAGGCGAGATGCGCTCGAGCGGCACGGACGTGCGCCGCCCGGCGCTGGGGTCGACGATCTCATACAGCAGGTCGCCGTTGCGGTCATAGATGCGGGTGGTTTCGAACTGCGAGGCGTGCGAGCGCAGGTCTTCGATATCCGGCAGGCTGCGGGCGATGCGGAAGTACTGGAAGAACAGGATCGACACACCGCACAGGCCCAGCAGCACCCCGCCGAACAGGGCAATGAAAACGGTGCGCAGCAGGCAGCCCAGGCGGGCGCGCCAGGGGGTACGCCCTGCCGGCGGGCGGCGCGGGGGCGCTGCCCGGCCCGGCTGCACCGGGCGGGCCGGCGGGGCGGGATAGGCCGCCCCGCCATAGCCGCGCCCGGCGGGCGGCGGCGCGTAGAGCGGTTGGGCCGGGCGGCCCGGTTCGGTGGGCGGCGGGCTGCCAGGCCAGGCCGGGCCAGGCCGGGTTGGACCGGGCCGGGTCGGGCCGGGCTGCACCGGGCCGCGCGCGCCGGGCTGCGTCGACCCGGGAGCCGGGCGCGCCGGGTGGGGCGGGGCGGGCGGGGGGTAGCGCGGCGGCTCCACCGGGCGGCTGCTTTGCGGCGGTCGCGCCGGCGGCGCGCCGCTGGGCGGGATCTTCCAGGCCTCCGGCGGCGGCGAGGCGGGCGGCGGCGAGGCGGGTGCGCCAGGCTGTGGATCCCAGGCGGTCGTGTCAAAGCGCGTCGCTGGGCGGGTTTCGGGCGGAGCCGGGGGCGGCGGGGTCGCCGGCGCATCCGGCGGAACAGCAGCCGGGCGGAGCGGCGCGGCTTGCGGGTCGCCCGGCGCAGCCTGCAGGCTGCCCGGCGCGGCCGGAAGCTCGTCGGGATCGTCACCGGCGGCGTTTAACAGGCGCCGGAAGCGTTCGGATGGATGTTCCTGAGATGGATCGCCCGATTGTCCTTGCATACCCTTCCTCAATCGCCGGCGGGGCGCGCTAGGCGCTGGGACGGGAGAGGAACAGTACCGTCCAGACGCCTTTCATCACCACATCGCCGCGCTGGTTCTTGCCTTCCACGTCCAGCATCACCGAGCCGCCGTTCAAGCGGCGGATTTCTTTGGTCTCGCGCACGGTCATCTCGGCATGCACCGTATCGCCGATGAAGACCGGCTTGATAAACTTCCATTCGTTCATTTCACGGAATGCAATTACCGTACCTTCCATGATCCCAGTCTGGGCCGCCAACCCGGAGATGATCGCCGTTACCAACAGGCCGTGAGCGATGCGCTGCCCATACAGGGTGCCGGCGCTGTACTCGGCGTCGACATGGATCTGGTTGTAATCGCCGGACAGCCCGGCGAAGGCGACGATATCGGCTTCGCTGATCGTGCGCCCGGCGGTGATGGTAGTCATCCCCGGTTCGAACTCTTCGAAGTATTTCCCGCGCGGCTGGTACGTGACACTCATGCTTCCTCCTGATGGCTGGTTTGGTTGGCTTCCATTCTAGCACAAAATTTCCATCAAAACCCGCCGGAAGCACGCACCGGAAAGGGCCGCGAAACGGGTAAAATGGGTGCATGCGAGAATGGCAGCTAAAAGCCGGCGACCCGCTGGCCCTGACCCTGGCTTGCGACACCCGACTGACCCCCAGCGATTACTGCAACGACCAGATCTGGGAGCTTAATCTCGGCGGAGGCGACCCACCGGCGTTGAGCGTGCAGACCACCTACGGTCTGCGCGCCCGCCTGATGCGCATCTTTCCCCGCTTTCAGATGGGCGAAACCGTGCTGAGCGACCCGGCTGAATTTGCCCAGCCGCCGTTGATCCGCCAGGTGTATCCGAACTTCATCGAACTGCACTGCGCGCCCTTCCCGGGTATAGACGTGTGCATCGAGTACTGGGTTCCGCAGTCGCACGCCATCGCCGGGCGGGTGCAGGTGACCAACAACGGCGCCACCGACGCCCGGCTGGTGATGGAATGGGCCGCGCAGCTGAGCCTGGTCGAGGGCCAGCGCATGGCCCCGGTTGAGCTGCAAGCCAGCACCGTGCTGAGCGGGCAGACCGAGGGGCTGGCCCCGCTGGTGTTCCTGACCGGCGGCCCGCGCCCCGGTTCGGGCGCGTATCCGGCCCTGGCGCTGCGCATGGACCTGCCCAACGGCGCCGGGCGCACCATCACCTGGGTGCACGCCGCACTGGAGACCCAAGACAGCTCCTTCAACCTGGCGCGCAGCACTGCGGCGATCAACTGGGAGGCCGAGCGCGCCCGCCTGGAACTGATGAACGGCCGCCAGGTGGAGATCTTTACCGGCGACGCCGATTGGGATGCAGCGCTGATGCTGGCCCAGAAGCACGCCCTGGGGTTGTTCGTCGGCCCAACCGGCAAACTGGAGCACCCGTCCCTGGTGCTGGTGCGCCAGCCCGACCAGGGGTTCTCACGCCGCGGCGATGGGGCCGATTACAACCACCTGTGGAACGGCCAGCCGCCGCTGGAAAGCTATTTCCTGGCATCCCAGGTGCTGCCCGCCGCGCCTGAACTGGCGCGCGGCCTGGCGCTCAACTTTATCCAGGCCCAGGCCGAGGACGGCGCGGTGGATTGGAAACCCGGCCTGGCGGGACAACGCAGCAAGATCCTGGCTACCCCGCTGCTGGCAAGCCTGTGCTGGCGTATCTATGAAAGCACTGAAGACCGGGACTTCCTGGGCCAGGTGTTCGACCCGCTGCTGCGCTTCCTCCAGCGCTGGTTCGACCCGGCCCACGACCGGGACGGGGACGGCGTGCCCGAGTGGGACCACCCGATGCAGGCCGGCGACGAAGACCACCCGGTGTATTCGCACTGGCACGCCTGGTCGCAGGGGGTGGAGATCAGCACGGCTGAGAACGCCGCCCTGCTGGCGTTCCTGTACCGGGAATGCCAGTCGCTGGCGCGCATGGCGCGGGTGCTGGAGCGGCAGGCTGAACTGCCCGGGCTGGAAACAGCCGCTGAGCGCCTGAAGGCCGGCCTGGAGGCCGCCTATGACGAAGCCGCGGCCAGCTATTTCGACCGCGACCGCGACACCCACGCCAGCACACACGGCGAGGCGCTGCTGGAGGCGCACGGCTCGGGGCTGACCCTGCTGCAGCGCGCCTTTGATCGGCCGGTGCGCCTGCTGATCAACATCCGCACCGACGAGACCATCCGCCGCCGCCCGGTGATCTTCATCCACGGGCGCAGCGCCGGCGGACGCCCACGCATCGAGCGCATCACCGATGAGCAGTTCCGCTGGACCCCGGGTCACGGCCGCCTGACCGGCAAGTACGTCTACTCCTGGCTGGAGCGCGTGGAAGTGCACGGCCTGGAGCCGGAGGACAGCCTGTCGCTGCACTCGGTCGGTTACGACTTCCAGGATCACAGCCTGCTGCTGCCGCTGTGGGCCGGGACGCCGCGCCCGGCCCGCGCCCGCCAGCTGGTGGAAGAGACCCTGACCAACCCGGAACGCTATTGGCGCCTGTACGGCATCCCGGCCTGCATGGCCATCCCACTCGACGCCGACCCGCAGATCTGCGGCAGCGTCAGCATGATTTGGAACACGCTGATCGGCGAAGGGCTGCTGCGCTATAACTTCAAGGAACAGGCCGCCGAACTGCTGACCCGCCTGATGAACGCCGCAGTGCAGTCGCTCAAACGCGAGCGAGCTTTCCGCCGCTTCTACAGCGCTGAGACCGGTCAGGGCAGCGGCGAGCGGCACGCCCTCAGCGGGCTGGCCCCGCTAAGCCTGTTCCTGGACGTGCTGGGGGTGCGGTTAATCAGCGCCAGCCGGGTCGAAGTGCGTGGATTTAACCCGTTCCCACGCCCAGTTACGGTAAAATATCGGGGCTTAACCGTGTTGTGTCACAAAGAGAAGACCATCGTGATCTTTCCAGATGGGCAGACCGTGACGGTGGATGACCCTCAGCCGCGCGTGATCTCCCTGCAGTAGCAGGCGCCCAGCTGGCCCATTGGGGAAAAGGAGCTGTTATGCCGATAGATCGCTTGATGACCGCCGTGATCCAGGTCCAGGATGTCGAACCGGCGATGACCGCCCTGGAACAGGGAGGGTTCATGGTGACCCACCTGGCCAGTTCCGGAGGCTTCCTGGGCAGCCGCAACGAAACCCTGCTGATCGGCCTTTCGGCCGGGCAGGAAGCGCAGGTGATCGAGGTGCTGGCTGAAACCTGCCGCCGGCGGGTGGAGTACGTGGCGACCCCGCTGGAAGGCGCTCCCTTCCACCTGCCGCTGACCACCCCGGTGACCGTAGGCGGGGCCACGATCTTCACTATGCCAGTCGAGCGCTATGAGGTGATCTCATGAAACTCATCCTGACCATCATCAGCGATAACGATAACGAGCCGGTCTCCCAGGCGCTGATCACATCCGGTTTCCGCGTCACACGCATCGCTTCCACCGGCGGTTTCTTCCGCCGTGGATCGAGCACCTTGATGATCGGCGTCGCCGACGAAAAAGTGGATGAGGCGATCGGCGTCATCCGGAAATCCGTTTCACCGGCTGCCGATCCGGACGCCAAGCGCGCCACCTTATTCGTGGTGAATGTAGAGAACTACACCCAGATCTGACGCTCAGCCGGCTTCGTGGAACTCTTCCACCTGGTAGGTCTTGACCTGCAGCCGGCGCGTGCGCCAGGCGTTGGGCGCGGCGCCCATCTTCTCGCACAGGCGGCCGAGGAAGACCACCGGGTCGGGCAGTTTTTCCCACACCTGGGGTAAGAAGGTCGCCCGGCGATGACCGTCCGCTAGGGTCACGCCGTCGATGTGCGGTCGCAGCCTGGCTGGCAGCTCTTCCGGAGAGCTATACGGCAGCTCGGTCTGCGGCGTCAGGCGCGAGATTTCAATCTCGATCTCGGGCAGCTCGGCCGGCGAAACCGGCGGGAAGCGGTAATCCTCCAGCGCCGCCGCCTGGGCATGCTCACAGACGTCCAGAACCAGCGGCTGGTAGGCTTCCAGCGCGCCGATGCAGCCGCGCAGCTCCCCCCGGCGGGTGAGCGTGACAAAGCTGGCGCCGTCCCGGCGCAGCGTTTCTGGCAGCTCCTCCAGCGCAGGCGGGGTAAAGCGCCCCTGGGTCACCGCCTGCTCCAGCGCCTGGCGAGCCAGGCGCAGCAGCAGGCTGCGTTCATCCTGGGTCAATCGATCATCCATACGGCACGCTCATAGGCCGCCAGCCAGGCGGCGGTACTCCCGGTTGTAATATAACAGCGGCTCACGCGCCAGCGGCAGCTGGTCAAGCAGGCGCTCAGCCTGCGGCGTCCACAGCGCCGTCACCTGGCCGACAAACAGGGTATGATCGCCGACCGGGAAAGCGTTGACCACCTGGCAGTCGAAAAAGGCCAGCCCGCCATCAATGAATGGCGCCCCGCTGAACAGCGTCAGGGTCGCCAGGCCGTTGAAACGGTCTTCATCATCGCCGGTGCGTCCGGCGAAGCGGTCGGAGATGTCCTGCTGCGCGGCATTCAGGATCGTAACCCCGAACGCCTGTGAGGCCTCGACCAGCGCATGGGTGCGAGCCGAGCGGGCCAATGAGACCAGCAGCAGCGGCGGATCCAGCGAAATCGATGTAAAGGAGTTGACGGTCATGCCATGCTGAGCCTGTCCGGAGGCAGCGCTGACCACCGTGACGCCGGTGGTCCACTGCCGCATGGCGATCCGCATTGCTTCGCGATCATACATGGGTCCATTATAAACCCGCACACATCCATCGAAAATGGCCCTTTTCAAATCCGGCGCCTGGTAGTAAAATCGTTTTTCGGCATCCTACACAGGCTGCTTTCCGCTCCCGGCAGTGTACGCACACTGTCCAGGGGCAATCCCGAGGAAAGGAGGCAATTCCCATGCGCGAATATGAACTGATGTTTGTTGTCCACCCCGACCTGGACGAGACCGCCTTTGCTGAGATGGTTAAGCGTGTTTCAAGCTGGATCGTGGACGGCGGCGGTGAGGTCGTTAAGACCGACATTTGGGGCAAGCGCCAGCTGGCCTACCCCATCCGCAAGATCAACCAGGGGCAGTATGTGCTGCTGACCGCCAATATGGCCCCCGGCCAGGGCACGCAGCTTGAACGCAACCTGGGCTTCCAGGAGCAAATCCTGCGCTATATGCTGGTTGCGAAATAGTTTTGCTGCGGCAAAAACGTTCGAAATAACCAATCACCGTTTACTGGTCTTTCAACAGGAGTACGAGATGACGCGTGGATTGAACAAAGTTCTGATCATCGGCCGGGTCGGTCGCGACCCGGAGATGCGCTACACTCCCTCCGGCCGGCCGGTTACCACCTTCAGCGTGGGCACCAGCCGCACCTGGAACACTGCCGATGGCGAAAAGCGCACCGAGACAGAGTGGTTCAATGTCGTCGCCTGGAGCAGCCTGGCCGAAATTTGCAAGCAGTACCTTGCGAAGGACCGCCTGGTTTACATCGAGGGACGGCTGCAAACGCGCCACTGGGAAGACCAGGAAGGCAACAAGCACGCCGCAACCGAGATCGTCGCCAACGAGATGATCATGCTGGACGAGCGCCATGCGAACCACAACGGTTCAGAATTTGACGCCGACGAAGACTCGGAAGAGCTCTTGTTTTCCTGTCAGCTGTACCGACAAGGAGTACGTTAAGTGAGCAACCAACCTGCAAATAACGAGGGCCAGGGCGGCCCGCGCCGTTTCTTCAACCGGCCGCGCGAATGCCAGTTCTGCGCTGACAAGAATGCAGTGATCGATTACAAGCAGTCTGAGGCGCTGCGCCGTTTCGTCACCGACGACGGCAAGATCCGCCCACGCCGCCAGACCGGCACCTGCGCCAAGCACCAGCGCGAGCTGGCTGTGGCGATTAAGCGCGCCCGCCATGTCGCCCTGCTGCCTTACTCGGGCGAAGTCCTGCGCTAGCAGATTTCACCGCCTGCAAGCATCCCGCGGGGCGCCTGGTTTCGTCCAGCGCCCCGCATTTTCTGATTAAACGAGGTCGAAGATGACAAAAGCTCAACAGCCTGCGCCTCTCTCGAAAAAGCACCAGGACCGGCTGCACCGCGAGCGCCAGCAGACCCGCTACATCATCATCATCAGCATCGCGGTGCTGGTCCTGGTGGTGGGGGTGATCCTGTATGGTGTGCTGTACGAGAACTACTTCAAGTACCAGCGCTCGGTTGCAGTGGTCAATGGCGAGAATATCAGCGCTCAGGATTTCCGCAACTACACGAAGTACTACCGCTATAACCTGATCCAGTCGGCCGAAAGCAGCATGCAGATCGCCCAGATGTTCGGCGGCGATAACACCATGCTGCAGCAGCTGCTCGGCCAGCTGCAGTCGATCTCCGCCCAGCTGGAGCCGGAAACCGCCGCTCAGAGCGCGCTGAACCAGATGGTCGACCTGACCCTGATCCGCCAGGAAGCCCAGCGGCGCGGCGTCACCGTCACCAAGCAAGAAGTTGATAAGCAGCTCCAGGCGGTGATGGGCTACTACCCGGATGGCACCCCCACCCCCACCAACACCGCCCTGCCGATGGTCACCTCGACCTACTCGCCGGCCCAGGCTGCTATGCTGAAGCCCACCGCTACCGCCACAATCGAGCCGACCCTGGCTCCCACCGCCACCCTGGCGACGGTGGAACCGACCGCTGAAGTCGCCCCCACCGATGCGGCCCCCACCGAAGTGCTGCCCACCCCGCTGCCCACTGCCACCGCCACCCCGTACACCGAGGCCGGCTTCCGCAGCGGTTATGCGACCATGGTAGCCGACTTCGACACCAACTACGAAATCCCCGAAGAGACCCTGCGCTACATCATCGAGGGCAACCTGTATCGCGAACGGCTGACCCCGATGGTCATCACCGACACCACCTGCACCGAAGAGCAGGTGTGGGCCCAGCACATCCTGGTGAGCGACCCGGCGATCGCTAAGATCGTCGAGGAAAAAGCCAAGGCCGGCGAAGACTGGTATGCCCTGGCAGCCGAGTATTCGACCGACGAGAGCAATAAGAACGAAGGCGGCGACCTGGGTTGGTTCAGCAAGGCGCGCATGGTGCCCGAGTTCTCCACCGCGGCCTTTGCGATGGAAGTGGGCCAGATCAGCGAGCCGGTGCAAACCCAGTTCGGCTACCACATCATCCGCGTCCTGGGTCACGAGAACCGCCCGCTGACCACCACCGAGTGCGAGCAGTTCAAGCAGCAGCAGCTGCAAGACTGGCTGACCAAGCAGCGCACCGGCACCAACGTGGAACTGCTGCCGTTCTGGCAGCAGATCTTCCCGCTGCTGCCCACGCTCAACCCGGAAATCCAGCAGGTGATCGACAACGCGTCGCGCGGCGTCACCCCGTAAGCAGTTCGTCTTTTCGATAAAAAAACACCAGGACTGGCGCATGCGCCGGCCCTGGTGTTTTTTGGTTCATTTTCCCGCCGGGCAGGTCAATCGGAGCGCACCACCTGGTCGACTTCGTCCAGGCGCAGGCTGATCACCTGGCTGGAAGAGTCCTTGCCCATCGTCACGCCGTAGATCACATCCGCCGCCTGGACGGTGTTGCGGTTGTGGGTGACGATCACGAACTGGGTGGTCTGGCTCAGCTCGCGCAGCAGGTCGCGAAAGCGGCCCACGTTGGCTTCGTCAAGCATGGCATCCACCTCGTCCAGCACGCAGAAGGGGGTCGGCGAAACCTTCAGCAGGGCGAACACCAGCGAGGCGGCGGTCAGGCTGCGCTCGCCGCCGGAGAGCAGCGAAAGCCCCTGCATGCGCCGCCCGGGCAGGCGCGCTTCGATATCGATCCCGCTGGCGTTCAGGTTCTCCGGCTCGGTCAGCACCAGGCGCGCCGAACCGCCGCCAAACAGGCGGGTGAAGATCTGGCGGAACTCGGCCGCCACCTGGTCAAAGGTGTGGCGGAACTCGCGCTGCATGATGCCGTCCAGCTCGGCGATCACCTGGCGGATATCGTCCTGGGCTTTCTCCAAGTCGGCCACCTGGCTGACCAGGAACTCATAGCGCTGCTTGACCTCCTGGTACTCGGCCTGGGCCTCGGGGTTGATCGCCCCCATGCGGCGCAGCTGGGCGCGCTGGCGTTTGATGTTCTCCTCGATCTCGGTGGTCAGTTTCTTGACCACCGGCAGCTGCTCAACCATCCCAGCCAGCGGCAGCGGGGTGGGACCGGAGGTCTGCTCGTCGTATTCGAACGCCACCAGGCCAAAGTCTTCTTCGATCCGCCGGCGCAGCGACTGGAGCGTCTCCTGGCGACGGGCGAGGGTGATGCGCGCCTGGGCGTTGGAGTGCTCAGCGATGCTGACCGACTGGCGGGCGGCGCTGTCGGTCTTCTGCAGCTCGCCGCTCTCGCCTTCCAGGGCCGCCAGGCCGGCCTCGGCCGGCTCGATCTGCTGGTTCAGCAGCTGGATCAGCCGGCTGGTCTCGGCGCCCTGCTCTTGCAAGACGGCCTGCTGCCGGCGCAGCTCCTCCAGGGTGGTTTGCAAGCCTGCCAGGCGGGTTTCCAGGCTGGTCTGGGCGCGGCGCGAGCGTTCGACCGCCGCCTGGCGCTCGCCCAGGCGGGTGCGGGCGTCGCCCACGGCGCGTTCAGCCACCGCCGCGCGGGTGGACCAGTGACCGGCCTGGGCCTGCAGTTCATCCAGCGCCAGGGATTCCAGGCGGGCGTTGTGCTGGCGCAGGGTTTGGCGAGCGGTGAGCAGTTTCGCATCCAGTTCGGCCAGGTCTTTGCTCAAGCGGGCCGCTTCGTTCTGGCTGCGCGCCAGGTCAGCCTGCTGGCGCTGGCGCTGCTCGTCGGTCCAGCGCGCCTGGCGCTCGGCCGCTTCCAGCGCGGTGCGAGCGGCGTCGGCGGCCCGGGCGGCCTTCTGGGTCTCCTGGCGGGCGCGCTCCAGCCCGGCATTGATTAGCCCGCCGTCGTCGCGCAGCGCCTGCAGTTCTTCGTCCAGGTCGGCCAGGCGCCGGTCGGCTGCAGCCAGGCGGGCAGACAGGCGCTGGCGCTCGGCCTCCAGCTCACGGCGCTGCCGGCCGCGCCCCAGCAGAGTCTGGGCCTGACCGCCGCCGCCCATCGCCGGGCCGCCAGAATAGAATATTTCGCCTTTGAGGGTCACCGCACGCACCCCAGCCGGCTGGCCCTGCAGCGCCCGCCGGGCAGCCGGGCGATCTTGCACCAGCAGCACCTGGCCTAAGAGCAGGTCAACCGCCGGACGGACGGCCTCCTGGGCTTTGATCATCTCGCTGGCCACCCCCAATACGCCTTCGGCCGGCGGGCAGGCAAGTTTCTCGCCCGGGTTGGCAGATATGCGGGCCAACGGCAGCACCACGCCGCGGCCGGCCTCGTCTTTGAGCAAGTCCAGGGCGGCGTCCGGCTCGCCGTCCAGCACCACCGCGTCCAGAAATTCACCCAGGGCCGCAGCGACTGCCTTTTCCAGTTCGGCCGGCACTTCCAGAAAGCTGCTGAACGCACCGCGGGCGCCATGCAGCTTCGACTGACGGGCGGCCTGCAGCAGGCGCTTGGCGCCGCCGGCGTAGCCGGTGAGCGCCGCTTCGGCCTGGTCCAGCACGTCCAACTGGGCTTTCAGGCGCGCCAGCTCGGCCGATGCGGCCGAACGCTCTTCCTGGAACTGGCGGCGGGCGCCCTCGGCGGCTTCGATCTTCTGTTTCTGGCGGCGGGCGGCGTCCTCGGCCTCCTTTTGGGCCGCCTCGGCCGCCTGGAGCGCCTTGCGCGCCGCCGCGGCCCGCTCGTCAGCCGCCTTGCGCTCGGCCTCCGCCTTGGCCATCGCCTGGGCGGCGCTCTCCAACGCCTTCTGGGCGCGCTCGGCCTGGGCCTGGCTTTCGGCCAGCCGGGCCTGGGTCTGCCCCTGACGGGCGTTCAACCCGGAGAGTTCCTGGCGGGCCGCGCCGATCAATTTTTCCACTTCCGCCCGCTCGGCCTGGCGCGCAGACAGGGCATCACGCGCCGCCTGCACCTGCCGCCGGGCATCCTGCTGCTCAGCCGCCAGCCGCTCGACCTCGGCTGCCGCGCCGGTCACCCCTTCTTGCAGGAAAACCAGTTCGTCCTTCAACCGCTCCAGCTCACCCGCGCCGCTCTCCTGCTGCGCTCCGATGGAGCGCTGGCGCTCCTCGGTCACCGCCAGCTCGCGGGTGAAAGTCTCGCGCCGGCTGTGCAGCTCGGCCAGCTGCTTGTGCCAGCCGTTCAGTTCGCCGCGCAGCCCGGCGACGCGCGCGCGCAGCCCGTTCAGGCGGGCGTCGATCTCGCCCAATGCGGCGCGCTCACGCTCCAGGCGGGCATCCTGGGTCTGCACGGTGGTGCGCGCTTCAGCCAGCTCCTGCTGGGCGTTGTGCCAGTGGTAGCCATACCATTCGCGCAGCATCAACTGCAGGCCGGAGCGCACCTGTTCGTACTCGATCGCCCGGCGGGCCTGCTTCTCCAGGCTGGCCAGGCGCGGTTTCAACTCGGCCAGAATATCCTCCACCCGCTCCAGGTTGCGCTGGGTGGTTTCCAGGCGGCGCAGGGCCTCTTCGCGGCGCGCCCGGTGCAGGCCGATGCCGGCGGCTTCTTCGAACAGCCGCCGGCGCTCGTCCGCCTTCAGCGATAGGGCGGCGTCCACCAACCCTTGCCCGATGATGGTGTAGGTGCGCTCGGCCAGCCCCGACTGGGCCAGCAGTTCGCTGACATCCTTGAGGCGCACCTTCTGCGCGTTGATCAGGTAATCATTGCCGCCGTCGCGATAGGCGCGGCGTGTGATGGCCACTTCGGTGAAGTCGATCGGCAGCCAGCCGCTGCTGTTATCGAAGGTGATCGTGGCCGAGGCCATCCCAGCGCGCGGGCGCGACTCTGAGCCGGAGAAGATCATGTCTTCGGTCTTCTTGGCGCGCAGCAGGCTGTAGGACTGCTCGCCCAACACCCAGCGCAGGCTGTCGGCGATGTTCGATTTGCCGCTGCCGTTCGGGCCAACGATGGCGGTCACGGTCTCGGCATATTCGAAAGCGGTGCGGTTGGCAAAGGTTTTGAAGCCGTGAA
>JBJSYW010000145.1:0-3166 GCA_046089985.1 Chloroflexota bacterium | reverse complement strand
ATCAGGCCCAGGTGCAGCACGTCGTTCTCCGAAAACCACACCCCGCGCGCCCACAGGCGGGCGGTCAGGCCGGAGAGCAGGTACAGGAAGTAGGCGGCGATGGTCAGCGCCAGCCAGGCCCAGGCGAACAGCAGCGAGCGGTCAAGCGGCTGTCTGAGCCGCCGCCAGCGGCGGGCGTTCAACAGCAGGCAGGCAGCAATGCCGGGAGCCGCAGCGACCAGCAGCAGTTCAAACGAGAGCAGAAAGCGAACCGGGATCCAGGTTCCCAGCCCCAGCAGGGCAGCGTAGACGGCCAGGTTCACGGCGGCATAGACAAACACGGCGCGCTGCAGCCGGCCAGCGGCGGCGCGCCAGGCCACCGCGGTGACCATCGCATCCACGCTGGCGGCTGAACACAGCAGGTACAGCACCTCCCAGGCGCTGGTCCAGCGGCAGGTCTGCCAGCCAGCGCACTTGATCGCATAGCTAAAGGCTTCGTAGCTGGTTCCAGCCAGCAGCGCCCCCACCCCCCACAGCAGCAGCGCAATTCCCCACCAGCGGGCGGCGGGGTCCACCCGGGCCGCCGCGCCCAGGGGTCGCAAAAAGACCCAGCCGGCGGCGATGCACACCAGCCCCAGCAGGTAGACGATGGCGGAGGTGCTGGGCTGCACCAGGTAGTGCGTGCGCCCGGCCAGCTGGAACTCCAGGTAGGGCTGGATCTCCAGCCAGCGCGCCGGGGTATGCGGCGGCAGGTATTCGAGCGCCGGCAGGCTGCCGCAGCCGGTCAGCAGCGGCAGCAGCAAAAGCCCTGCGGCGGCCAGGCGGCCGGCCGGGCGGGTCTTCCCGGCGCACAAGGATACACGTTGGCCGGCTGCTTGGGTCATGGGCTGTCCTCCACCGGGGCTTACTGTTTGCTGAGGGTGTAATAGTACAAGCCCGGGAAGACCGGGTTGCCATACCACCCGTCGACCCAGCGCTGCTGGTAATGCCGGCCGACGCTCTGGAAAAGCAGCAGCGCCAGGGCCTGCTCATAATACAGCTGATTGAAATCACGGTAGACGGCGGCGCGCCGGTCGGGGTCGCTGCTCTCCACGCCCAGGTTCAGGACCGCCTGGAATTTGTCGCGCATGCCCTGGTCCATATACTGCCAGCTGCCCAGCGTGCCCAGCGTGTACGGGTAGGCCCAGTTGTGCGGGTCGTGTACATCCTCGACCCAGCCGACGGTGGTATAGGGCAGCCGGCCGCTGTGCAGCCAGTCGCTGTAGCCGTCCGCGCCGACCGGGCGCGCTTCGATCTGGAAGCGCTCGCCCAGCGCGGCGAACTCGTCGCGCAGCGTTTCGGCGATCACCTGGCGCGGGCGGCTGCTCTCGTTATACGGGAAGACCACCCGGAAGCCGCTGTCCCACACGCTGCGCCCATCGAAGACCGCCTGGCGCAGCTCGTCTTCACAGCGCTTGGGTTCGTAGACGTAATACGGGGCGTTCGCATCGTAGCCGATCATATCCGGCAGCATCACGGTGATGGCGCGAATGCCCTCGCCCTGCAGCACGTCGGCCAGGTAGCGGTCGTAGTTGAAACAGGCCGCGAAAGCCCGCCGCACGTGCAGGTTGGCGAAGAAATCGGGCGGGATGCCGGCCCCATCCAGTTGGCCGCTGCCGATCAACTCGTTGCCGTCGCGGGCGTTGATGCTCCAGTTGAAGGTCACATCGTGCTGGCGGGTGCCCAGCGGCACGCTGCGGATGCGCTCCAGCGGGGCATCCGGTTTTGCGGTGGGCTTGCAAGCCTGGTCGGTGCGCCCGCAGTCCAGCCCCACCAGCGGGTCAAGCGCCGGCCACTCGGCCTGCGATTCTAGGTTGACCGCATCAACCTCGCCGCGCTGCAGGCGCGCCACGCGCTCCTGCAAATCCGGCACGTACTGGATGACGATGCGCTTCAAGCGCGGCGGGCCGCTGGGACCGCCCGGCCAGGCCGCTTCGCTGCGCCAGTAATCCTGGTTGGCCAGCAGCACCAGCTCTTGGTCCACCGTCCAGTGCTCAATCTTATACGGGCCGCTGCCCATGCCGCCCAGGCCAAGCTGGGTCTGGTTCAGATCGGCGGACGAGCGTCCATAATAGTTCTGCCAGGTGCTGCAGTCGCCGTCCCAGCCGCCGTTAGCGATGGCCCAGGCCCGCGAACGGATCCCGCCCCAGCCGTTGGCCAGTGTGGCCAGGAACGGCGCCCAGGGGCGCTGCAGGCGGAAGGTGACCGTCCCGGCGGCCGGATCGGGCTGGATGGCGTCCAGCACGCGCCGGCAGGCGGCCTGCAGACGCTCCGCGGCGGCCTGCTGCAGCTCGGCGGGCCGGTCCACCAAACTCGCGTCGACCAGCGCCGCGGCGTCATAGATGCCGCTGCCAAACAACGGCTCGGTCAGCAGCCACTGCGGGGAGGTCGAGCCGCCCTGCAGGATGCCGCGCCGGAAGGTATAGGCCACGTCGTCCACGGTCAGCGGCGAACCATCGTGGAAGCGCACCCCGGGCCGCAGCTTGAAGGTATAGGTCAGCCCATCGGGAGCGATGCCGCCGTTCTCAAGCGTGGGCACTTCCAGCGCCAGTTGGGGCACGAAGTGAACCGGGGATTCGCGATCGTAGAAGATCAGCGTGTCATACAGGTTCTGGATCACCGCCAGGCCGGAGGTCTCGTAGTCCAGGGCCGGGTCGAGCGTATCGGGCTGGTTGAAATCGGCATAGACTAAGGTCGCCGGGTCTTTGGATCGGAAGCGGGCATCAACAACCGGCGTAGGCGACGGGGAAGCCGTTTGCGGGGTGGGACTGGGATCCACCTGCGCCCCCTTGAGCGGGGTGGGGCTGGGCGAAGGGGCCAGCAGGGCGATGAAACCGCCGCCCGCCGCCAGGCACAGCAGCAGCGCCAGCAGGCCGCCGCCCAGGCCAAACCACAGCAAGGTCCTGGGCCGCCGGCCGGCGGCCGGCTGGCCGGGCGGCTGGGAGGGCGGGCGCGAGGGCGGGCGACCGGCGGGCGCCTCCACCCCGGCGCTGCGCGGCTGACCGCCGGCGGAGCGCTCGGCCGGGGCCGCAGCGCGCGCCGCCGGGCCTGGCTGGAACACACCTGCAGCCGGCGCAACCACCACCGTGCCCTGGGTGGCCTGCAAGGCGGCCTTGAACTCTGCCGCGCTCTGGAAGCGCTGCCCGGG
>JBJSYW010000144.1:0-5577 GCA_046089985.1 Chloroflexota bacterium | reverse complement strand
GCACAGCCTGCATCTCGCCCGCCCCGTGATCGGCCAGCCAGGCGCGCAGTTCCACCTGCCCGTCCAACTGCCGGTGCAGCCGCGGCTGCGCCAGCAGGTCGCGCAGCGTCTGCGCCTGGCCGGCCGGCAGCAGGCATACCTGCTCTCCGGCGAACGCTTCGGCCGGCAGGTAGCCCGGCAGCGCTTCACCCTCCAGCAGGCACAGCCCACCCCACCCCGCCGCCGGCACAGCCTGCCGGGCGCTGTCCAGGATCTGATCCAGCAGCGCTTGCAGGTCCAGCGTATGCAGCAGCGAAGCAGTGGCAGTCTGCAGCGCTCGCAGCTCTTCAGCCCGCCGCTGCAGCTGCGCCGTGCGCTCGGCAACGATCGCCTCCAGGCGGTCGTTCGTCTGGCGCAGGGCTTGTTCGGTTATGCGCAATGCGCTCTCGGTCTGGATGCGCGCGCCGATCTCGGTCTGCAGGTCTGCCACGGTTTGCGCCAGCGAGCGGGTGCGCTCCTGCACCAGCCGCTCCAACACCGCCTCGGTTTGCTTGCGTTCCAGGGCGTAGCGCAGGGCGCGTTCCAGCAGCGGGAAGCTGATCTGGTCCTTCACCAGGTAATCTGCTGCCCCGGCGCTCATCGCCGCCAGGTCCACATCATAGCTGCCCTGCCCGGTCAACAGGATAATTGGCGACCGGCAGGCGCGCGCCTGCGCGGTGCGCAGCAGGTCGATGCCGCTGCGCCCACCCAGGCGGTAGTCAACCAGGTATACGTCGTAACTGCAAGCCGCCAGCGCCTCCAGGGCCGCATCAAAGTTCCCCACCCAATCCAGTGTCATTGAGGACCGGCGAGACTGCTGCTTCAATTCCCGGGCCAGCAGATCTTTCAGCAGCAGGTATTCCTCTTCGTCATCGTCCACCATCAAAATTCGCAGCATCCGATCCATAGGATCCTCATCCCCTGGCAGCCGGTTAATAGATCGTAGTCTCGAATGCTATTCTAACCCGGTTTTTCCCACCTCAGCCTGCGCCTTGTATGGGGAGTTTACCTACCTCCCACCGGCATTCGTCCCGCCAACTTGCTATTATCATGTTATTGTGCGATAATATTGACGGTTTATGGACGAACTACAGCCTGGAATGAACTTTACCGAGAGCAGCGAACTGCTGACTGCTATCCTGCAAGCGATGGCTGAACCGGTGCTGATTTACTATGCCGGACAGGAAGCGGTCTTCGCCAATTCAAGCGCGATCGAGATGCTGGGCTTTGATCCGCGCGGCATGGACCGCCAGGCGCTGCTGGAGCGGATTGCGCTCAGCGACCTGGAAGGGCGGCCGACGGAATACCCGCGCCTGCCCGGCACCCATGCGCTAAACGGGAAGCGCGTGCGCGGCCGGCCCACTCTGCTGCGCAACGCCTTCGGCCAGGAATTCAGCGTGATGGTCTCGGCTGCCCCGGTCTACGCCGGCGAGCAGTTGATTGCCGCGGTGGTGGTGTGGACCGACGTCACCGCCCTGCGCAGCGCTGAACAGGCTTTGCAGCGGCTGCTGGATGAGGTGCGGCAGCAGCGCAGCCAGGCCGAACACAAGGCGGTCGAAGTCCAGCGCCAGGCGGCCCAGCTGCGGGCGGTGATCATGGCGATGGTCGATCCGGTGGTCATCTACGACCCGCCCGGTACGGCGGTGCTGACCAACGAAGCCACCCGGCGCATGTACGGCTTCGACCCGGTCGGGATGCAGCGCCTGGACCTGGCCCGGCGGATCAACCTGCGCACAATGGATGACCGCCCGTTGGACCCGGCCGAGCTGCCCAGCAGCCGGGCGCTGGACGGCGAGGTCGTCTCGGGCGAGATGTACCGCCTCACGGGCCAGGCCGGCCAGGTGTACGTGGTGGAAACATCGGCTGCGCCGATCCCGCTCGGCACCGAATACGTGGGGGTTGCCACGGTATGGCACAACGTCACCGAGCGCATGCAGGCTGACGAAGCGCTGCGCGCCAGCGAAAAACGCTTCCGCGAGCTGGCCGACTCGATGCCGCAGCTGGTCTGGACGGCTCAGCCCGACGGCCAGGTGGATTACTATAACCAGCGCTACCGCGAATACGCCGGCATCGAGCCCGGGCAGGACGGGCAGGTCTGGAATTGGGCGCCCGTGCTGCATCCCGATGACCGCCAGGCCACCGTGGACGCCTGGGCGAAGGCCCTCTCCACCGGCGCTACGTACCAGGCCGAGCACCGGGTGCGCATGGCCGACGGCAGCTACTGCTGGCACCTCAGCCGCGGCATCCCCGCCTTTGACGAGCAGGGCCGGGTGGTGCGCTGGTACGGCACAGCCACCAACATCCATGACCAGAAGCAGGCCGAGATGGAACTGCAGACCTACGCCCGCAAGCTGGAACAGAGCAACCGCGACCTGCAGGAGTTCGCCTTTGTTGCCAGCCACGATCTGCAGGAGCCGCTGCGCAAGATCGAAGCCTTTGGCGACGCCCTGCTGAATGAAACCAGTGGATTGGATCAGCGCCAGCGCAGCTACCTGGAGCGCATGCGCGCCGCCGCCGGGCGTATGCGCCGCATGGTCGACGATCTGCTGAAACTGTCGCGCGTGACCACCCAAGCGGCCCCGTTCCAGCCGGTGGACCTGACGCGTGTAGCGCTCGAGGTGGTATCCGATCTTGAGATCTTGGCCCGGCGCAGCGGCGGGCAGGTACAGATCGAGCCGCTGCCGGTGGTCCAGGCGGATGAGATCCAGATGCGCCAGCTGTTCCAAAACCTGATCGGCAACGGCCTGAAGTTCCGCCACGCCGGCCGGCCGCCGCTGGTACGGGTCTACCCCACCCCACCCGGCGAGCGCCGCGCCGATGGGCGGGTGGAGATCATTGTGGAAGATAACGGCATCGGCTTCGAACAGCAGGATGCCGAGAAGATCTTCCAGCCCTTCCAGCGCCTGGTCGGGCGCAGCGAATATGACGGCAGCGGCATGGGCCTGGCGATCTGCCGCAAGATCGTCGAGCGCCACAACGGCCGCCTGACCGCTTCCAGCCGGCCTGGTGAAGGCACGCGCTTCATTATCTCCCTGCCTGGTTGACAATCAAGAACGTATATTCTATAATAAACGCAGGAGGCGCGTATGGATGCGACCAGCCAGCTGCGTGAGCTATCAACCGGGATGGCCTTTGAACCAGACGTCGATTATGACGCCGGGCAGGCCGGCTGCCCGCGCCTGAATGTCCGCCAGCAAGATGCGGTGCAGGTCAGCACGGCGCAGATGCCCAACGGGCGGCAGATCAAATTTCTCAAGACGCTGCTCACCTCGGCCTGCGAGCGCAACTGCTACTACTGTCCCTTTCGCTCCGGGCGCGATTTCCGCCGCGCCACGCTCAGCGCGGATGAAATGGCCGGGGTATTCATGTCGATGCACCGCGCCGGCCTGGTGCAAGGGCTGTTCCTTAGCTCCGGAGTAGCCGGCGGCAGCCTGCGCACCCAGGATCAGATCCTGGCGACCGCCGAACTGCTGCGCAAGAAATACGCCTTCCAGGGCTACGTGCACCTGAAACTGATGCCCGGCGCCCAGCAGGCCCAGGTGGAGCAGGCGATGAAGCTGGCCGACCGGGTTTCACTGAACCTGGAAGCGCCCAACACCGAGCGCCTGGCGCACCTGGCGCCGCGCAAGCTATTTATGGAGGAACTGCTCCAGCCGCTGCGTTGGGTGGACCAGATCCGCCGCAACCGGCCCGATCACCACGGTTGGAATGGGCGCTGGCCGTCGCTGACCACCCAATTCGTGGTCGGCGCAGTGGGCGAGAGCGACCTGGAACTGCTGCAGACCACCGCCTACCTGCAGCAGCGACTGCACCTGGCGCGAGCTTATTTTTCGGCCTTCCACCCCGTCCCTGATACCCCCTTCGAGGACCGCCCGGCGGAAGCGCGGCTGCGCCAGAACCGCCTGTACCAGGCATCCTTTCTGCTGCGCGACTATGGCTTTGGCTTAGAAGACCTGCCCTTCGAAGGCCAGGGCAACCTGCCGCTGCGCGCTGACCCCAAGCAGCTGTGGGCACAGGCGCACCTGGCCGAGCAGCCGCTGGAGATAAACTGCGCCGGCCGGCAAGAGCTGCTGCGCGTGCCGGGCATCGGCCCGCAGGCCGCCTCGGCGATCATCAACGCCCGGCGCGCCGGGCGGCTGCGCGACGTGGGTGACCTGAAACGCCTGGGCATCCGCCCGGAGCGCGCCCTGCCTTTCATCCTGCTGGACGGGCGCCGCGCTCCGCACCAGCTGCGCCTGCCGGATAGCTAGATCGGTCAAAGGGGTTTATAATCGGGGCTTGCTAAAACGTAGCCCTAACCGGCGAAAGCGCGCGGTTTTTCTTATCTGGAGGAGTGAATTGGGACGTGTAATTAACCCTGAAAGCTCGAGCAAAGAGCGCACCCAGCTGACGCGCGGTATCGTGCTGGCCCTGCGCGAATTGATGCGCCAGAGCGAGCCGAACGCCGATACGCGCGACCTGGCGGCCTTCATTGCCATGGCGCTCGAATCGATCCACGGCTCGATCGAGACATCGGTTGAAGCCTGGGAAAAGCGCGGCTACTGGCTGAAAGCCGATCGCTACCGCATGGAATGGGCCTGGACCGGCAAGACCGGGCAGGCGATCCGCAGCGCGCTGCTGGCCGAAGACTGGCCAACCATCGCCATCAACGCTGCCCAGGTGGCCCAAAAACTGCAGTCGGTCGAGCTGCCCAAGCGCAACACCCTCGGCGCTCCATGGGTCGGCGCGTATAAACGCCTGGCGCAAAAGTAATCGCTCGTAGCGCTGCATTGACGTAGCGGCCTGTCTCGCTTATAATCTTCGCGCTTTGAACAGGCTATAAGCGGGAGGGGAAGTGTCGGAACTGGCAGACGAGCATGACTTAGGATCATGTGCCGCAAGGCGTGCGGGTTCAAGTCCCGCCTTCCCCATCTACCCCCCTCATGGTCGACGACTTTCATATAGACATCTAACAATACGCCGGCAGGCTGCATGTTATAATGCCGCGATTATTAGAACCTGGAACATCAACGGCGGCTGCGGCCGCCGACTGGAATCAACATTTTCCTAAGAAGGATCCCTGCCTTGAAAATCGAAACCCAAATCCGTGATGACCATCAAGCTGAGCTGACCGTCGAGGTCGAACTTGAGCGCCTGGAAGCGCTGAAGACCAAGGCGGCGGCGAAGATCGCCCGCAAGATCAAAGTCCCCGGCTTCCGCCCCGGCAAGGCGCCCTACACGGTGGTGCTGCGCCAGGTCGGCGAAGCCGCCGTCATTGAAGAAGCGATCGAGCTTTTGGTCGACGAAATCTACCCCGAAGTGATCAAAGAAGCCAACATCCAGCCCTACGGCCCGGGAAACCTGGAAGCCATTCCCAGCATGGATCCTCTGACCTTCAAGTTCATCATCCCCCTGGAAGCCACCGTCGAAATGGGCGACTACCAGGCCATTCGCAAGCCGTACGAGCCGAAAGAGATCACCGACCAGGACGTGGACAATGTCATCCAGGACCTGCGCGATCGCCAGGCGATTGTTGAACCGGTCGAACGCCCTGCCCAGGTGGGCGACCAGGTGACGATT
>JBJSYW010000143.1:0-2701 GCA_046089985.1 Chloroflexota bacterium | reverse complement strand
GTCGGCCAAGCGCATTGTCGAAACCGCTGAGCGCACCGGCGCTCGGGTAGTTGGCCCAGTACCCTTGCCAACTCGCAAAGAAAGGTTTACAATACGTCGCTCGACTTTCATCGACAAAGACTCGCAGGAGCACTTTGAGATCCGCACCCATAACCGCCTGATCGATGTCCTCGACCCTGATTCGAAGACCATTGACATGCTGATGCGCCTCAACCTGCCGGCCGGCGTGGATATCGAGATCAAAATCTAAGTAGTACGTGTGTAGAATACGTGCGACGTGCGAAGTGCGGCGAAGACCTTGGCTGCACTTCGCACTCGCACGTAAAGAAGCTTTGACCAGACAGCGTAAGAGCGGTCACGCTCGTGGGCCCACCGACAAACCGAAGCGCCCTCGACGGATTAGCTGACTGCGCTGTGGCCAGGGATGATGCAGCCAAGCCCAGGCTGACAGTCCCGAACCTATTTTGTAAGGAGACAATAGAGATATGTTGAAAGGGCTGATCGGCAAGAAAGTCGGCATGACCCAGATTTTCGACGATGCCGGGGTAGCTATCCCTGTGACGTTGATCGAAGCTGGGCCTTGCTATGTTACCCAGCTGCGCACGAGTGAGAACGATGGGTACTCGGCCGTGCAGTTGGGTTTCGACGAAGTCAAGCCAAAGCGGCTGACCGGCGGTCAACTGGGGCACCTGAAGCGCAGTAATATTCCCCCACTGCGCTTTTTGCGCGAGTTTCGCGCCAAGAACCCCGAGTTGAACGAAGGCGATACCCTGACGGTGAGCGTCTTCACCGTTGGCGAGTCGGTCGACGTGGTGGGCACCAGCAAAGGCAAAGGCTTCCAGGGCGGCGTCAAGCGCTATCACTTCAAGGGCGGCCCGAAGACCCATGGTCAGTCGGATCGCCAGCGTGCTCCTGGTTCGCGCGGCTCGGGCACTACCCCGGGGCGGGTGTACAAGGGTGCGCGTGGCGCTGGCCACATGGGTAATGATCGCGTCACCACCCAGAACTTGAAGGTGGTCCTGGTGGACTCCGAGCGCAACCTGTTGGGTGTGCGCGGCGCCGTGCCCGGCGCGAAGGGCGGCGTCCTGTTGATCAAGGAGGCGCGCAAGCAGTAAGCTGCTGTGCGCCAGACTGAATGGGAGTAGGTGACATGGAAGTAGATGTCTTCAACATGGAAGGGCAGAAAGTCAGCACGGTGGAGCTTCCCGCTGCGATCTTTGAGGCCCCCATCAATGTCGATCTGATGCACCAGGCGCTGGTTCGCCAGCAGGCAAACGCCCGCCTGGGTACGCACAAAACTAAGGGCCGCGGCGAAGTCTCCGGCGGCGGTCGCAAACCGTGGAAGCAGAAAGGCACCGGCCGCGCCCGCCAGGGCTCGACGCGTGCCGTACATTGGGTGGGTGGCGGTAAAGTCCACACCCCCAAGCCGCGCGATTACACCCAGGCCATGCCGCGCAAGATGCGCCAGGCTGCGGTGCGCTCGGCCCTCTCGGCCAAAGCGGCCGAGCAGCAGGTGGTGGTGCTTGACGCGCTGACCCTGCCCGAGATCAAGACCCGCCTGATGGCCCAGGCGCTGGACCGCCTGGTGGGCGCAAACTCGGCCCTGGTGCTGATCCCCGAGAAAAGCGCCGAATACATCGTGGTCGAGCGCTCCACCGGCAACCTGCCGGACGCCAAGGCGCTGCTGGTGAGCTACCTGAACATCCGTGACCTGCTGCAGTACGAACGCCTGGTCATGCCGCTCGCCGCGCTGGACGTCTTGAAGGCCATGTACGTAAAGGAATAGGTGGAGGGAGCCATGACGACTTTATATGACGTGCTTCGCCGCCCGCTGGTGACTGAGAAGACCAATTACCAGAACAGCGAGCTGCACCAGTACGTGTTCGAGGTGGCCCCGGATGCGACCAAGACGCTGGTGAAGGATGCGGTTGAGCGCTTGTTTGATGTCAAGGTGCTGCGCGTGAACGTGATCAACGTGGCAGCCAAGACCAAGAAGAACCTGCGCAGCCGCCGCACGGTCCGCCGTCGCGGCGCCTACAAGAAGGCGATCGTGATGCTGGCGGCCGGCGATACGATTTCGGTGTTTGAAGGAGTTAAATAATGGGCGTCAAGAAGTTTAAACCCACAACTCCTGGCCAGCGCAGCATGACCGGGTACACCTTTGAAGAAATCACTAAAGCAACCCCGGAACGCGCCCTGCTGATGCCGCTGCGCAAGAGCGGCGGCCGCAACATGTACGGCCGGGTGACCGTCCGCCATCGCGGCGGCGGCAGTCGCCGCCATATCCGCATCGTTGATTTCAAGCGCGAAAAGCACGGCATCCCGGCCCGCGTGGCGGCGATCGAGTACGATCCCAACCGCACCGCTCGCCTGGCCCTGCTCTTCTACGTCGATGGCGAGAAGCGCTATATCGTTGCCCCGCTAGACCTGAAAGTGGGCGATACGATCGTCTCCGGCCCGACTGCTGAAGTGCGCCCGGGCAACTGCCTGCCGGTTGGCAACATCCCGGTCGGCACCCTGGTGCACAACATCGAGCTGAAAGAAGGCAAGGGCGGCCAGCTGGCCCGCTCGGCCGGCGCGGCAGCTCAGCTGCTCGCCAAAGAAGGCGATTACGCTCAGATCCGCATGCCCTCCGGTGAAGTTCGCCTGGTGCGCCAGACCTGCTATGCCACCATCGGCCAGGTGGGCAACCTGGACCACG
>JBJSYW010000142.1:0-4046 GCA_046089985.1 Chloroflexota bacterium | reverse complement strand
CCGTCCAGCAGGTGCGCCAGGCTGGGCCATCCGTAGGCCAGCTCGCCGGCGGCTGCCTGGCCCGGCGCGTCCAGCCGGCTGGACTGGCGGCCGATCAACCGCGCTCCCAGATGTTCGCAGAAATGGCAGGCGGGGCTGCCGGCCGGTGCCCACAGCATCAGCGATGCAGCGCCGGCCTGCTGCAGCCAGTGCGCCGCGGCCTGGACCAGCTGCCGGCCGGCGCCGCGGCCCCGGTCGGGCTGGCGCACGTGCAGCGCGGCCAGCTCGCCGTCATAGGCGGGGATGGAGCTGCCGCGGCGCACCCGGGCATATCCGGCCAGGCGGCCGGCCTCGGCCTCGGCCACCAGCACGGCCTCGGCCGGTTGGCCGCCAGCCGGCCGGGTGAGATGCTCGTGGGCCTTTCCGGCGTGAAGCAAGTGCTCCAGGTAATCGGCCGGGAGGAGCCCAACGCCGGCGGCCGCGCCGCCGGCAGTCTGGATCTCGGCCAGCTGGGGGGCATCGCCGGGTGCGGCCGGGCGGATCAGCAGCGGGGAGGGGGAAGCGGTGGACATAGGCGTTGAACTCCGATTATACCGGCACAGCCGTCCGCCGGCAATTTATGTCGTTTTTATTCCGCCTGCTATTGTGAGTAGAATATTTGTTCGATATAATCCCGGCAGACCTTTTTAACGGACAGGTGGAATGGATTTAAGAGAACTGTTCTTACGGTTACAACGATTATCCCGGCTGCTGCCGTCTGGGGAAGCGCCGGCGCGGGCCTCCGGGCTGCCCCCCGCCGCGCCGGATGACCCGCTGCCCGAAGCTGCGCCGCAGGAAGACGAAGCGGACGGGCCGGAGGGCGCGGCGGGGTACCGCGCCTGGCCCACCCTGACGGTGCGCGAGATGGAGGTGGCCTGGTGCCTGCGGCTGGGCTATTCAAACGAAGAGATCGCCAACCAACTGGGCATTGGCCTGGGCACGGTTAAAACCCATGTGCACAAGCTGCTGGTGAAGTTCAACGTGCGTTCACGCTGGGTGCTGCGCGATCTGCTCAACGAGATTGATTTCAACCCCTGGCGCAGCCAGTAGCGCCCCGTTGACGGCCCGCGCGGCGGGCTATATCTTAAGATCTGGTCCGAGCGATATAGCCGCCCGGCGCGGCGGCGGGCTGTCCGATCCAACCCCTATCTTAAGTCGTCCGTGGGATGATTGCCCGGTGTTGGGGCGGCTGGTATGCTGGGGTCATGGAGATCGCACTTCTTACCCAACCCCCACAACTGCATTTGCTGACCGGCCCGCGGCGTCCGGTGGGCCGGCTGGCGCACCAGGCGCTGGCCCGGGCGGCGCAGGCCGGTCCGGTCTATGTGCTGGACTGCGGCGGGCGCTTCGACGGCTACGGCGTGGCCCGGCTGCTGGGCGGCGACCGGGCGGCGTTGGAGCGCGTGACGGTGGCGCGCGCCTTCACCTGCTTCCAGGCGCTGGCGCTGCTGCGCCGCCCGGCGCCGGGCGGCGCGCTGGTGCTGGCGTTGGATCTGCCGGCGACGTTCCAGGATGAGAACGTGGCTTATGGGGAACGCACGCTCCTGCTGGAGCGCAGCATCACCGCGCTGGAAGAACTGGCGCGCGGCGCGGCGGTACTGGTCACCGCCGCGGCCGGCGCCGGTCGCGGCGCCGCGGCCGGCGGCTGGGCGTTGGAGCGGCTGCAGCGGGCCGCCGGGCGCACCTGGCGATTGGAGCCTGCCGGGCCGGATGCCTGGCAGCCGGGGCTGTTGTAACGATGGGCCGCACGCTGCCGTCTATCACCCAGGCCTACCTGGAAGAGCAGGCCTGGTTTGCCCGCTTCCGGCGCGCCCTGCGCCGGCGCGATCAGGCGGCGCTGGATGCGCTGTTTGCTGGTGCTCACCAGCACCTGGCCGCAGCCGCCTACGCCGCGCATGCCCTGCCGTCCGAGACGCTGCTGCTGGCGATGCTGCTGGAAGAGCACAAGCGCGTCGACCTGGCGCTGGAGAGCCGCGAGCAGGTGATCGAAAACTGCCGCCAGATCGCCGTGGCGCTTGAACTGCTGCAGGCGATCTGCGAGCAGCTGGCGCTGCCCGGAGCGGTGGACGAGGCAGGCGCGGCGCGCCTGGACCTGGCGTCCGGCCTGCCCGGCGCGGATACCGCCGGCTCGGGCGCCGCCGGGCAGGAAAGCGGCCCGGCGAACGCCGGTGAGGCGGGCGCAGATGGCTGAGCGGCTGATCGGCTGGCTGCTGGACCTGTATGCGCTCGAAGGCGAAGGGTTGATCGCCTGGCTGTTAGAAGACGCCGCCCCCGGGCGGCGGTTGCGCCTGCGCCAGCCCTTCCCGGTGACCTTCTATGCCGCCGGGCCGAACGAGCAGCTGCGCCGGCTGTGGCGCTTTCTGCAGGTGCAGCCTGAAGCGCCGCGCCTGGCGCGCTGCGAGCGGCGTGATCTGTTCCAGCCCGCCCCGCTGGCGCTGTTGGCGGCCGAAGTGGCCGACCCGGCTCGCCAGCCGGGGCTGTTCGCCCGGACGGCGGCGGCTTTTCCCGAACTGGACTACTATGACGCCGACCTGCCGCCGGCGCTGCGCCATGCCGCCGCCTGTGGCAGCTTCCCGCTGGCCCGCCTGGAAGTGCAGGTGGAGCAGGAGCGCCTGCTGGCGCTGCGCCCGCTGGATACGCCCTGGGATCTGGACCCGCCCCCGCCGCCGCTGCGGGTGATGCGCCTGGCTCCCGACTGCGACCCGCGCCACGCCGAACCGCGCTTTGTGGATGTGCAGGTTGAGCAGCGCCGCTACCGCTTTTCGCTCCAACCGGCCCGCCCGCTGCTGCTCAACCTGGCTGGGCTGCTGCAGCGCTGTGACCCCGACCTGCTGCTGACCGCTTGGGGCGATACCTGGCTGCTGCCGCACCTGCTGGAACAGGCCGGTGCGTTGGGGATAGCGCTGCCGCTCAACCGCGAGCCCGGCCTGCCTCCGCTGCACAAAAAGGAATGCTCGTACCAGGCTTACGGTCAGGTCGTGCACCGCGGCCGGCAGGTGCACCTGTTCGGGCGCTGGCACATCGACGCCGGCAATGCGATGATGTACCAGGATTACGCGCTGGACGGGGTGCTTGAATCGGCGCGCGCCGGCGGGCTGCCGGTGCAGCAGGCGGCCCGTCTTTCGCCCGGCGCAGGCATTTCGGCTATGCAGATCGTCACCGCCCTGCGCCAGGGCATCCTGACGCCGTGGCGCAAACAGCAGGTGGAGCAGGCCAAGAGCCTGCCCGAACTGGTGCGCGCCGACCAGGGCGGATTGGTCTACCAACCCATCCCAGGGCTGCACCACGACGTGGCCGAGATCGACTTTATCTCAATGTACCCCAGCATCATGGCGCGCTTTAACATCTCGCCGGAGACGATGCACGCGCAGGCGGCCGGGCCAGGGCCGGCGAGCGAGCGGGTGCAGGTGCCCGGGCTGGCGCTGTGGATCGACGCACACACGCCGGGGTTGGTGCCGCAGACGCTGCGCCCGCTGCTGGAGAAGCGCATTGCGCTGAAGCAGCGCATCGCCGGGCTGCCGGCCTGGGACCCGCGCCGGGCGGTCTACCGGGCGCGGGCGCAGGCTCACAAGTGGCTGCTGGTGACCTGCTTTGGCTACCTGGGGTATAAGAACGCCCGCTTTGGGCGGATCGAGGCGCACCAGGCGGTGACGGCCTACAGTCGGGAGTGCCTGATGCAGGCCAAGGAGGCAGCCGAAGAGGCGGGGTTTGAGGTGCTGCATCTGTACGTGGACGGGCTGTGGGTGCACAAGCCGGGCTGCGCCACACCCCAGGCGCTGCAGCCGCTGCTGGACGAGATCGCCCGGCGCACCGGGCTGCCGATCGCGTTGGATGGGATTTACCGCTGGGTGGCTTTCACTCGCTCGCAGGGCGATGCGCGGCTGTCGGTGGCCAACCGCTACTTTGGCGTGTTCCAGGACGGCAGTTTGAAGCTGCGCGGCATCGAGGCCCGGCGCGGCGATGCGCCGCGCTTTGTGGCCGGCCTGCAGCAGGGCCTGCTGGAGCGGCTGGCGCAGGCGCAGCCGGGG
>JBJSYW010000141.1:0-14678 GCA_046089985.1 Chloroflexota bacterium | reverse complement strand
TCTTTGCCGCCGGCCTGGGCCAGGGTGGGCTTGCCGCCGCCGCCGCCGCCCAGGAACCCGCCCACGAACTTGACCAGCTCGCCGGCGTGCAGGCCGCGCTTGACCAGGTCTTCGGTCACTGCAGCGATCACCGTCGGGCGGCCGTCGTTGACGCTGGCCAGCACCGCCACGCCGCTCGGGTAGCGGGCGCGGTACTTATCGGCCAGCATGCGCAGCGCGTCGGGGTCGCCCGCCGGCACTTCGGCCGCCAGCACCGGCACGCCCTTGACCGGCTCCGGCTGCTCCAGGCGGGCTTCGAAAGCCTGCAGGGCCTGCTGCTTGCGCATCTCGGCGATCTGCTTGCGGGCGGCTTCCAGGGTCTCTTGCAGCGCTTCGATCTTCTCGGGCAGCGCCTCCGGCGAGGCGTCGAGCAGCGCTTCGGCCTGCTTCAGGGTTTTGAAGCGGCTCTGCACCAGGGCATAGGCCGACCGCCCGGTGACGGCTTCGATGCGGCGGATCCCGGCGGCTGCGGAGCCTTCGCTGGTGATCAGGAACATGCCGATATCGCCGGTCTCTTCAACATGGGTGCCGCCGCACAATTCGTTCGAGAAGATCTCCGGCACGCCGATGGTGATGTTGCGCACCACCTCGCCGTACTTCTCGCCGAACAGCGCCGTAGCGCCCTCGGCGATGGCCTGCTGCAGCGGCTTGACGGCGATCTTGAGCGGGAAATCGCCCAGGATGCGCTGGTTGACAATGGCTTCGATGCGCTCCAGCTCGGCCGGGGTGACCGCCTGTGGGTGATTGAAGTCGAAGCGCAGCCGGTCGGGGGCCACCAGCGAGCCGGCCTGGCGGGCGTGCTCGCCCAGGACGCTGTGCAGCGCGGCGTGCAGCAGGTGGGTGGCGGTGTGGTTGCGCATAACGTCATGCCGCCGTTCGATGTCTACATAGGCTTCGGCGGTGTCTCCGGCGCGCGGCGCGCCCTTGACCACCTGGCCGACATGCACGATCACGCCGGCGGCTGGCTTGCGCATCTCTTTGACCTGGATCTCCCAGGCCGGCTCCGACGCGCTGGCGATCAGCCCGGTATCGCTGACCTGGCCGCCGGATTCGATGTAGAACCCGGTCTCGGGCAGCAGCACCTCGACCATATCGCCCACCTCGGCCTGCGTCACGGGCTGCCCGGCGCGCACCAGCGCCAGCAGCTCGCCTTCGGTATGCAGCCACTCGTAGGGGTTGTATTTCACGCCGTCTTTGCCCAGTTTGCCAGAAGCTTGCAGCTCGGCCAGCAGCGGGCGGTAGACGTCGACGTCCTCGCCGCCCAGCGGGCCAAAGGCCTCGCCGGCGCCGGAGGCCAGGCGGTGCTTATCCATCGCCTGGCGGAAGCCCTGCTCATCCACTTCAAGCCCCTGCTCGCGGGCGATGTCACGCGTCAGCTCCAGCGGCAGGCCGAAGGTGGCGTACAGATCAAACGCCTGCTCGCCGGGCAGCACCGTGCCGCCGGCGGCGCGCAGCCGGCCGAAGAGCGTTTCCAGCTTGGCCACGCCGCTCTCGACGGTGCGGGCAAAGCGCTCCTCCTCGCCGGTCAGGTTCTGCAGGATGGCGGCGCGGTTCTTGCCCAGCTCGGGGTAGAAGGCGGCGTAGTTATCGATCACCTGCTCGGCCACGCGGGCCAGGAACGGCTCGGTCAGCCCGATTTTGGAGCCAAAGCGGGCGGCGCGGCGGATGATCATGCGGCAGACGTAGTTGCGGCCGACGTTGCCCGGCACCACACCGTCGGCGATCAGGAAGGAAGCCGAGCGGGTGTGGTCGCAGATCACCCGGTAGTTGGTCAGGTTAGCGTCGACTTCGGCGTCGGAGTGCCCGGTCAGGGCCTGGATGGCTTTCATCAGCGGCATGAACAGGTCGGTGCGGTAGTTCGAGTCGGTGTCTTGCAGCACCGAAACGATGCGCTCCAGGCCCATGCCGGTATCGACATGGCGGGCGGGCAGCGGTTCGAGCGTGCTGGGGCCCAGGCGGTTGTATTGGATGAACACCAGGTTCCACAACTCGAGGTAGCGCTTGCAGTCGCCGTTGACGCTGCAGATATGCCCCGGCTCGCCCTGCTTATCACAATAGCGCGGGCCGCGGTCGATGTGAATCTCAGAGCACGGGCCGCAGGGGCCGGTCTCGGCCATTTCCCAGAAGTTGTCTTTGCGGCCGAAGTAGAGCACGTGGCTGGGGTCGATGCCCGGCTGCTTGCGCCACTCGTCGGCGGCTTCTTCATCGGTGGGGATCTCGCCGCGTTCGTCTTTGAAGCAGCTGGCCCACAATTTATCCTTTGGCAGGCCCCATACATCGGTCAGCAGCTGCCAGGCCCAGGCGATCGCCTCCGGCTTGTAGTAATCGCCGAACGACCAGTTGCCCAGCATCTCGAAGAAGGTGTGATGGGTGTTGTCGCGTCCGACGTCGTCCAGGTCGTTGTGCTTGCCGGCCACACGCATGCACTTCTGCGAGTTGGCGGCGCGGGTGTAGGGACGGTGGTCGGTGCCCAGGAAGACGTCCTTGAACTGGACCATGCCGGCGTTGGTGAACAGCAGGGTCTGGTCGCCGCCCGGGACAAGCGACGAAGACGGGACGAAGGTGTGGCTGTGCTCGACGAAGAAGTCGATAAAATCCTGGCGGATCTTGGCTCCGGTCAATTTTTCAGGGGTCATACACTCTCCAACTGCAGCTGCAAGGGATTCAACCGGGTAATTATACCAACGGATAGTATAATCCCTACGTTCAAATTTAACCTATGCGACGCTACCTGTATTTCACCGTTTTTACCTCGGGCATGACCGTGCTGGCGCTGGAGATGTCCGCCTCCCGCCTGCTGGGCAATGCCTTTGGCACCAGCAACCTGGTGTGGGCCAGCATCATCGGCCTGATCCTGATCTACCTGGCCGCTGGGTATACGCTGGGCGGGCGCTGGGCCGACCGTTCACCGCACTACCGCACCTTCTATGCCATCCTGCTGTGGGGCGCGTTCACCGCCGGGTTGGTGCCGCTGGCCTCGCGTCCGGTGCTGCGGCTGGCAGCGGACGCTTTTGACCGGCTGCAGGTGGGGGTGCTGGCCGGCTCATTCACGGCGGTGCTGGTGCTGTTCACCGTGCCGATCACCCTGCTGGGGATGATCTCGCCCTTCGCGATCCGCCTGGCGATCAGCGACCCGGCTGAAGCCGGGCGCGTTTCCGGGCGCATCTACGCCCTCTCCACGCTCGGCTCGTTTATCGGCACCTTCGTGCCGGTGCTGGCGCTGATCCCGCTGATCGGCACCGCCTGGACGTTTGTGGCTTTCAGCGAGCTGCTGATGCTGACCGCTTTGGTGGGTTTGTGGCTGGCGGGCGGGGCCAGGGCGGCGCTGCGCTATGCCTGGATGCCGCTGCTGCTGCTGGGGCTGGCGCTGTGGTTCACGCGCAGCGGGATCAAGGCCAGCGCCGGGCAGATCTACGAGACCGAATCGGCCTACAATTACATCCAGGTGCTCGAGCAGGACGGCTACCACATCCTGCGCCTGAACGAAGGCCAGGGCCAGCACTCGATGTGGCATCCGAGCGAGATCGATTTCTACGGCCCGTGGGAGCAGTTCCTGGCGGCGCCGTTCTTTAACGCCTCGCCGTTCCGCCCAGAGGACGTGCGCAGCGTGGCGATCGTGGGGCTGGCGGCGGGCACGGCGGCGCGCCAGGCCACGGCGGTCTTCGGCCCGATCCCGATCGACGGCTTTGAGATCGACCCGGAGATCATCCGCGTGGGGCGGGAATATTTCGATATGCGTCTGCCGAACCTGAACGCCATCGCCGAGGACGGGCGCACCGGGCTGCGGCGCAGCCGGCAGCGCTATTCGTTGGTGGTGCTGGACGCTTACCGCCCGCCGTATATCCCGCCGCACCTGACCACGCGCGAGTTCTTCCAGCTGGTCTATGACCGGCTGGATGAAAACGGGGCCCTGGCGTTGAACGTGGGGCGCTCGCCCAATGACCGGCGGCTGATCGAAGGGCTGACCGGCACGATCGAGAGCGTTTTCCCGTCGGTGTACGTGATGGATGTGCCCGGCTCGTTCAACTCGGTCATCTATGCTACCCGCCAACCCAGCCGGGTGGAGAACCTGTACGCCAACCTGGCGGGGGTGTACGCCCGCACCGAACTGCACCCGCTGCTGGCGCGCTCGCTGGAACGCGCCGCCACCAACCTGCGTCCCACCCCGCACAGCCAGGTGGTCTACACCGACGATTGGGCGCCGATCGAATGGATTACCAACGATATGGTGCTGAGCTACGTGCTGTTCGGCGATATGTCTGCCCTACAAGGAGAGCCTGCCCGATGACGGCCCAAACCCCCGATCGTTCCCTGACCCAACCCGCTGCCCCCGGTCTGGCCCGGCTGACCGGCTGGCTTGCGACCCTGCTGCTGCCGGTGGCGCTGGTGCTCTCGGCCATCCGCCTGCTGCTGGCGCCCTGGTTCCTGCCGTTCGAGTACAACATGCCCGGCTTCCCCGCCGATCCGTACGGTTTCACCAAAGCAGACCGACTGTACTGGTCGGCCTATGCGATGGATTACCTGGTCAACGACGCGGGGATTGAATACCTGGGCGACCTGCGCTTCGCCGACGGCTCGGCGGTGTACAACGAACGCGAACTGCGCCACATGGTGGATGTGAAGGCAGCGATCCAGATCACGCTGCGGGTATGGCTGGCGGCGCTGGTGGGTCTGGTGCTGCTGGCGCTGCTGGCCTGGCGCAAGGGCTGGACCGCGGCCTACATCCATGGGCTGCGGCGCGGCGGCTGGCTGACAGCCGCCTTTATCGTGGTGGTGATCACCTTCGTGGCGCTCAGCTTCGGGGCCTTCTTCGTCTTCTTCCACGATGTGTTCTTCCAACCTGGCACGTGGATGTTCGAATGGTCCGACACGCTGATCCGCCTGTTCCCCGAGCGGTTCTGGCGCGATATTTTCGTGTATGTGGGCGTGATGTCCGGTGGGGCCGGGCTGTTGATCGCCCTGCTGCTGCGCCGGCGTTAGCCGCTCATTCGAAAATGAACAACTGCATATTGGTTAACTGGCAGCGCGTGCCGTAGTCTTTGTTGGTGCCGGAGAAGACCGTCAGGGCGATATCGCCCGGTTGGTAGGTGGTCACGGTCGCCTCGTTGACCATCCGGTCATTGGCGTACAGGCTGACGCGTTTGTTGTTGACCACCAGCATAAAGCTGGCTTCTCCTTCCGGCAGGTCGGGGCGGCCCCAGTTGCGCCGTGCCAGGTTTTTATAATTGCCGCGCACGTAAGCGCGGATGTTGGCGAAGCCGTCCAGACCCAGGTAGGTGTAGGTCATATTGTCGCTGTCTTGCAGGCCGAAGACGAAGCCGCAGCCCGCCTCCGGCCAGTTGGCGGTCTTGCTGGCCGACGACCATTGCATATCGGTGGCGAGCACGAAGTTGGTGGCCGAGTAATCGGTGGTGACCCACTGCATATAACCGATCATGGCGGTGCTGTGGTCCCAATCCTCCAGCTTGTAGAAATCGCCGGTTTTGCTGCTGATCTTGCCGTCCTCGTAGAGCTGATCGATGCGTGTCCGGAAGGCCGGGTCGCCGGGGAGCGGCAGGGTGGGTTTGGCGGGCGGCTGGGTGGGGCGCGCCGGCGGGCGGGTGGGCGGCACGGTGGGCGGGTTAGCCAGGGCCTGCTGGGTGGCCTGCAGGGCGGCGGTGGTGGCTTGCAGGCCGAGGGCGTCACGCGTGGCTTGCACGCTGAGCGCCTGGACGGTGGCCTGGGCGTTCTGGGTAGCAGCCAGGTCCATCGTAGGCGGCGGAGTTGGGGAGGGGCCGGCGCCGGTTACTGCCACCAGGTTGCAGGCAAGCGTAGACGCGATCGTTAAGACTGCCAGCGCCAGGAGCATCTTTCGCTTCATAACTCCTCCTATTCTATTCCGCAGATCATCAGGGACGTCCGGGTTCAGACGTTGTCTGGACCGCCCGGATTAAAAATATCATAGCGGCTTCGCACGCTTAAGTCAAGCTCGAGCTGGTAAGCAATGCAGGCGCCAGTGGGGATGCTGATGGCGGGGATCTCGTGGGCGGGGATGTTTTCCAGGTAGGCCACCAGGGCGCGCAGGCTGTTGCCGTGGGCCGAGCACAACACGCGCCGGCCGCGGCGCAGGGCCGGGGCGATCTGGGCCTGCCAGCAGGGCAGCAGGCGAGCGACGGTGTCTTGCAGCGATTCGGCGCGCGGCAGCTGGGCGGGCGGTAGGCCGGCGTAGCGCGGGTCGAAGCGCGGGTGGCGGCGGTCATCCCACTCCAGCGCCGGGGGGCGCTCGCTGTAGCCGCGCCGCCAGGCGCCCACGCGCCGGCTGCCCAGGCGGGCCACCGTATCGGCCTTGCCCAGGCCCTGCAGGCAGCCGTAATGGCGCTCGTTCAGCCGCCAGTCCTGCAGGACGGGCAGGTCGGGCCGGCCCAGTTCATCGAGCACGATGGTGAGCGACTCGACCGCTCGCTGCAGCACAGAGGTGACTGCCAGGTCGAAGGTGCAGCCGGCCCGGCGCAGCGCCTGCCCCACCTGGCGCGCCTCCTGGCGACCGGCGTCGGTCAGCGGCACGTCGGTCCAGCCGGTGAAGCGGTCGGCGGCGTTCCAGGCCGATTCGCCGTGGCGGAACAGAACAAAAGAATGGTGGGCCGGCCCACCCGTCGCCGGGGAACCCTGCCCACCATTCTCAACGTCCAAACGCATGCTTAGCGGATCGCCTTCTCGGTCTCGCGGTCGAAGATGTGCATGTTGTTCATGTTGAACACCACCTGCACCTTCTCGTTGATCTGGTAGCGGGTGCGCGGGTCGACGCGGGCGACGAAGCTGTTCTCGCCGGTCTTCAGGTAGACGAAGATTTCGTTGCCCATCAGTTCGGTCACATCGACCACGCATTCCACCGGCTGGGCATCAATGCCCGGAGGGGCGAATTCGGGGTTGTGGATGTTCTCGGGGCGGATGCCGAAGATGATCTGGCGGTCAACTTCTTTCATGTAGGCGTCGCGGCGCTCGGCGGGGACGCGCAGCTTGAACGAGCCGCCGTCGACGTACAGCTCGCTGCCGTCTTTGCGCAGCACGGCGGGGAAGAAGTTCATCGCCGGCGAGCCGATGAAACCGGCTACGAACAGGTTATCGGGAAAATCGTAGAGCGTCTGCGGGGTGTCGATCTGCTGCAGCAGGCCCTTGTTGATCACCGCGATGCGGGTGGCCATCGTCATCGCTTCCACCTGGTCGTGGGTGACGTAGATGAAGGTGGTCTGCAGCTGCTGGTGCAGCTTGGAGATGTTGGCGCGCGTCTCGACGCGCAGCTTGGCGTCCAGGTTAGAGAGCGGCTCATCGAACAGGAAGACCTTAGGCTCGCGCACGATGGCGCGCCCGACCGCCACACGCTGGCGCTGCCCGCCGGAGAGCTGGCGGGGTTTGCGGTCCAACAGGTGACCGATGCCCAGGATATCGGCGGCGTTCTTGACCCGGCGCTCGATCTCGGCCTTGGGGGTTTTGCGCAGCTTCAGACCGAAGGCCATGTTGTCGTACACCGACATGTGCGGGTACAGGGCGTAGGACTGGAACACCATAGCGATATCGCGATCCTTGGGAGCCACATCGTTGACCACCTGGTCGCCGATCAAGATGCGCCCATCCGAGATATCCTCCAGGCCGGCCAGGCAGCGCAGGGCGGTGGTTTTTCCGCAGCCCGACGGACCAACCAGCACCAGGAACTCGCGGTCGGCAATCTGGATGTTCAGGTCATTAACCGCGATAACATCACCAAAGCGCTTGAACACATGCTCGAACGTAACGCTTGCCATTGCAGATCTTCCTTTCTCACTTTAGGGAATATGGTGATGCTATTATAATCGAAACCGGTCCCTTGATACATTGAAACCGCCGAACGAGAGAGGTAAACATGCTGCGTCTCAGCTCCCCTGGCCTGATTTTGTGCCTATGCCTGTGCCTGGCGGCCTGCGCTCCGGCCGCTGCGCTGCCGGCTGCATCCGCGCCGACGCTGGCGGCGGCTACCCTGGCAGCCGCGGCGCCGGCAGCGGCGGCGACAACGCCCGCCGCTGCGTCATCCGCCGGCCCGGTTCCCACCTGGACCGCCGCGCCGCAGCCGAGCGCCACGCCCCGCCCCAGCCCGTCGCCAACGCCGGACGCTCGCCGGGCGGCGCTGACCGGCCTGCTGGCTTCCCCACACTGGCCCGGGTTGGGCCTGCCGGATGATGAAGCCGCGCGCTGGACCGCCTACCGGGATGGGTCGGTTGAACTTGACCCGGCCGAACTGGCCGGGCTGGACGACTTCCTGGCGCAGTGGCAGGCCTGGCAGGCGCGTCTGGTCAACATCCTCCAGCCGCCCGGAGAAACGGTGGCGCTGCGGGCGAAAACCTTTGAACCGGGCGAGCCCGGGGGCGCAGCCGGCCCGGCGGCGGCGCAGCCGCGCCAGGTGCTGTACGCGGTCAACGCTGCTGCGGCAAACCTGCCGCCCGACGCCGAACAGCTCTACCTGCTCTCGGCCGACCGTCCCACCCCGCTGACACCGCCGCTCGCCCCACAGATCGAAGGGCTGCGCCAGGCGATCAGTTGGGATGGGACCGCGGTGGAGTACCTGGACCGGGACGGGCGGGCGCTGCTGCGCGCCGACGCGGCCCTGCTGGGGGTGAACGTCTCCGCACTGTCGTACCAGGGCCAATACACCGCCATTTCGGGCTACCCGCGCTTCTCCTCCGTGTACCCGGAGATCAAGGCGCGCTTCTTCCTGCTGGAGAAGTTCTTTGGGACCGGGCAGGCGCGCCTGCTGGACGAAGCCTTCGCCCGGCTGGACCAGGAACCGGCCCTGGCGCCGCTCAAGCAGGCGCTGTTCTCCAGCGAATTCCCGGTGATCTTCTACTCCGGCGGCATCCCGCAGAACCAGGATGCGGTCGGTCTGGCGGGGCGCAGCGGGTATATCGAGATTGACAGCGACCGGCTGCTCTCGGGCGCCACCTCAACCGAGTACCTGCTGGTGATGCTGCACGAAGCCACCCACCTGTACCAGTTCAAGCGCAACTTTAACCTGCGGGAGCCGTGCCGCAGCGAGATCGGCAGCGGCGGCTACCCGGACGGGTTCGACGATTTCACCGCCGAGCAGCTGCTGGCCGCGCTGGACAAGAACGAGATCGGCTCGATGCACATCGAACTATGGGCGGCGCTGCAGCTGCAGGCTCCCAAGGCGCTGATTACCGCCGACCGCTACGCCATCCAGGTCAGCGGTCACGGCATCTGGTCGTACTGCCCGTAAGTGGATCACTTGCGGCAGCTCTGCAGGTCGTTTTCCACCAGGCTGAACTCGTACGGCTTGTTGTAGACCGAGAACAGCGCCCGGTCGGGCAGGTAGTCGTAGGATGCGCCGAAATAACGGTTGAAGACCAGCCGAAAGCTGTTGACCGGCGAAATATCGTCGCGCAGCTGGGCCGGGTCGATCCCGGGCAGGTAATAGGCGTTCAGGATGCTCATGCGGTCGTTGGGCGGGGCCAGGATCGCGCCGTGGTCGCCTTGCAGAATGATCACCGGCGGGACGGTCGAGGTCTCGATAATGCGCTTAAGCAGCGGCAGGATGCGGCTGTTGATGTAAGTGATCTGGTCGCGGTAGCCGGGGTCGTCCTGCTGATCGAAGTCCAGGTACTGCCCGTCCGGGCCGAAGACATACGGCGGGTGCGGGATGACCAGGTGGGCGAAGACCAGCTTTGGCCCGCCGGGGCGCTGCGGCAGCGCCTCCAGCTGCTCCAGGTTGTAGCGGATCAGGTCGTAGTGGGCGCGGTTGGAGTTGTTCATCGTGGAGCCAAGCCCAGCCTGCGGCCCGGGGCGGCTGTTGATCAGCGCCAGCCCGGCGGAAGTGCGCAGCAGCAGCTGCTCGAACCCGCTCAACCCGCCGAACAGGCCGCCTAGCAGGCCCTGGTTGGCGCTGGGCGAGATGTACACCCCGGCGTCCTCCCACTGGGTGCCCTTGAAGCCGGTCTCGAAGGCGATGCTGGTGTAGCCGGCGGCCTCCAGCTCGCCGCGCACGGCGCTGCTGTGGATCAGGTGGGTCAGGCCGACGCGGGTGGTGCTGCCCGGGCGGAAGTTCTCGTTCAGCCGGTCCAGGTAATCCATGTTCAGCGCGGAGGCCAGCGACAGGCGCGTTTGGGCGTAGTTGGACTGGCTGCAGCGCGCCACGTAGAAGCCAAGCTCTTGCAGCTCCTTCAGGAACGGGCGGTTATCGAGCTTGACGCTGCGCTTCAGGTAATCCTGCCGCCCGTAGGCGTCGAGGATGATGTAGTAGATGTCCGGGGCGGGCTGCCCGGCGGGCAGCGCCAGCTGCGCCAGTTGCACTTCAGCCGCGGTCGGTCGGGCGTTCTCGCCAGCGCTGCGTGCGGCGTACAGGCCGATCTGCAGCAGCGGGAAGACCACCAGGAACAGCCCCATGGCGTTCAGGGCGTAGGTGAGCATCGGGAAGCGGCCCTTGCGGCGCAGCGCCCAGGCCAGCCCGGCGGCGAACAGCAGTCCCCACAGCGGCAGCAGCAGGCGGTGGCGGCCCAGGGCGATGCCCGGGAGGTCCAGCCGGTTCAGCAGGTTGTAGACCTGCCCGTAGGAGAAGAACAACACCAGCCCCAGCGTGACGATCACACCCGACCGGTAGGGGTTCTTCAGCAGGCGCGCAAGCGCCAGGTGGGCCAGCCCGCCGAGCAGCAGGACGGCCAACAGCGCCCGCAGCCCATCCTGGACCTTGATCTCTTCGATGTTGTAGGCCAGCAGGCTGAGCACCGGGTAAGCGGCGAACAGCAGCGGGTGGAAGACGCGCGCGGGACGGTTTTTGTCCGCCGCGGCAGCGGTCGAGCTGCCGGCTGGCGGCTCAGTCGTTCGAGTCATCGTCGTCCGGCTCTTGTGGGCCTTTGCCCTTGAACAGGCCGGTAATGCGGCTCCAGAACGTCCTCAGGAACAGGCCGCCGGCCAGCAGCGAGGCCAGCAGAACTTGCAAAATAAAGCTGCCCGACCCGGGGTCCAGGTAAGGCAGAACCCGCTCGAACAAACCGGCGAGCGTGGGCAGGCCGGCCAGGATCACAGGTTGCATCATGTCGATCTCCAATCTCAGGGTTGGTGCCTGCGGCAGTTATTCGCAGGAACCCGGCACAAACCTGGATTATACATCAACTGGCGGCTATTTCGGATGCACGCAGCGGCCGAACCCGGTCAGGCCGGTGGAGAAGGTCACCCCCCAGGAGCGGGTGGGCGAGCCGGCCTCGGCGCCGGCATAGATCACCTGCCCGGTCTGGGCATCCACCACCAGCACCTGCAGCCCCTGGACCGCATCCTGCCACTGCACCGCCACCTGGCTGCCGTCGGGTCTCCACAGCGGTGGGAAGGTAGCGATGGCCCCGGAGGCGAGCAGCACCGCCTGCCCGCTGGACGCATCCACCCGGTACAGCCCGCAGGCGGTGAGCGGTTGGCAGGCAGTCAGCGCCAGCAGGCTGCCCGCCGGCGCCCAGCTGGGCGCGCCGGCCTGGGCCAGCTCAGGCTGCGGGGCGAGCGGTGTCTCCACCCGGCGCAGGTCGAGCCAGCGCAGGCGTTCCTGACCGGCGCTGCTTTGCGGGTCGGTCTGGATGTGGATAAAAGCGATCCGGCTGCCGTCCGCCGAGCGGTCGCACCAGCCGCCCGGAACCGAGCCGAAATCGACCCGCCCGAGCAGGTAGCCGTCGACCGGGGCGCCGTCTTGCAGCAGGCCCTCGGCGTCGTCTGCCTGGCGCACGGCGTATAGATCGCCGAACCAGAAGCTGGGGTTGTGGAAGTGATCTCCGGCGGTGGGGCGCAACGCCAGCGGGCTGGAAGCCGGGTCGAAGCCGGGTGGGGGCGGCGAGCCGGCTGGCGGGCGCGGCCGGTAGATCGCTGGCTGGTCGAACAGGGCCAGGACCTCGGCCGGCGGCGCGCCCACCGGCTCCACCTGCCCGGTGGTGACGGTCTGCTGCAACTGCGCCTGGCCGTCTGCGGCGAGACGCCAATTGCTGATCGACAGCCCGCGGCCGGTCTGCGGATCGTAGACCACCTGGGTGCGGAAATCGCCATAGTCGATGGTGTAGACGCCGGCGTTGAAGGCCAGTCGGCCGGGTTGGCGGTATTCGACGGTGGATTTTTGCAGCGCGTCGCCCAGCTTGACGGCCCAGGCGGCGGCGGCGTAAAAGCCGTAATCGAGCGCCAGGGCGGGCTGCGTCCCGGCGTAACCGCTTTCGCCGGTAGACAGGTTGCGCCAGGCGCCGTCCTGCATCACGCTCACTTGCAGCGCCTGCCCCTGCTCGTCCAGCTGGCGGGTGATCCACGACTGCGGCGCGCCCTGATCGTCGAGCAGGTACCAACTGTCGTCTTGGGTGACCGAGGCAGGCTGCGCTCCGGCCCAGTTTTCGGTGCGGGAGGCGACGTGCAGCCAGCCGGGGCGGCCTTGCAGCGCGGTGGCAGCCTGCCGGTTCAGCTCGCTCAATTCGCCCAGCAGCGGGTGGACGAAGCCCGGGGCCAGCAGCGCGAAGGGCGGTGGGACGGCATTCACCGGCAGCGCCGCGCCGCGCTCGGCCTGCGGCAGCCGCTCCAGCGTGACCTGCTCGGGACGGTAGCCGCCCGGTTCGGGCTGCAGGGTGAAGCGCAGCGCCGCGCCCAGCCATTGGCCGTCCGGGGTGTGCAGCTCGACGACGTAGCGCAGCGTCACCGGCCGGCCGGCGAAATCGGCGAAGACCGCCGCCGGGAACTGGATGCCGCGGCTGCCGGCCGACGACAGGCCGGAGGATAGCTCACCCACGGCGCCGTTCTCGCGCACGTATGGGACAAAGCCGGCGTACTCGACCACGCTGCCCGAGGCGGCGGCGCCGGTGTACTGCCAGGCGGAATAGATCCCCAGGCCGGCCACTTCGCTGTACAGGCCCAGGTCGTTTTCGCCGCTGCCGAAGCGCGGGTCGCAGGCCAGCTGAAGCTTGAAGACGAAATCGCCGTTTTGCAGCGTACCGCCGCCCACCACGCCCTGCGGCAGGTCGCGCAGCTCGGGCGGCAGGCTGTCTGGCGAGCCTGAGGTGGGGGCCGGCTCGGCTGCCTGGCACAACCCTTCAACCAGGCGGTAGCGGTTGTAGAACGGGCCGGGCTGGTAGGCGGTAGCGGTGGGGCTGGGTTGGGGCTGCGCCGGGACGGGAGTAAGCGCGCCGGTGAGCGCGGCGGTGGATTCGCCGGCAGGAGCAGCGGTGAGCGCGGCGGCAGGCGCATCTGCCGGGGTGATGCCGGAGACTGCCGCGCCTGCGCTGTTGTCTGCGGTTGCGCGGCCGGGCGCGGATGCGCCGGGGGCCGGCTGCGGCAGCAGGCGCATGATCAGCGCCAGGGCCAGCAGCAGGCCGGTCAGGCCCAGCCCCCACTGCAGCGCGCCGCGCAGCCCGGCCCGGCGGGCAGGCGCGGCATGGAGCGGCTGCGATTGGGCTGCCTGGGCCTGCAGGCGGCTTTCCAGGCGGGCGGCGAAGGCCGGGTCGGGCTGCGCGGTGTAATAGCGTTCTAGTGGCGCAGCGAGCGGGTGGTCTGCCGGGCGGGGGCCGGCGGGGGGCAGGTGTGGATCAGCGGGCATGGTCTGCCTCCAACTGGCGCGCCAGGCGCTGCAGCGCGCGGTATACGGCCATCTTGACCGCCGAAGGTTTGCGGTCGAGCAGGGCGGCGATTTGATCGAAGGGCAGCCGGGCGGCGAAGCGCAGTTCGAGCAGCTCGCGGGTGGTTGGGTCCAGTTCGTCCAGGGCGGTCTGCAGCAGGCGGCGCTCTTCGCCGGCTACCAGTGCATCGAACGGGTCGCCGCAAAGCTCGCGAGCGGCGGCCAGGTCCAGCCGGGGCTGCTCGTCGAACAGGGAGCTGTCGAGCGAAGCGGCCGGCGGGCGGCGGTGATGATCGGCCGATTTGCGGCGGGCGATCGAGAACAGCCAGGCGGCAAAACAACCCTGTTCCCGGTAGCGCGGCAGGCGCTCCAGCGCAGCCAGGAAGGTCTGCGAGGTCAGATCCTCGGCTTCCGGATGGCTGCCGCTGCGCGCCAGGTGGTAGCGGTAGACGGGGGCCAGGTATTTGCGGTACAGCAGGCTGAACTGGGCCGGGTCGCTGCGGCAGCGGGCCACCAGGCGCGCATCTTCGCCGGCATCCAGGCCGGCAGGGTCATCGGGTAGGGTCATCGGCATGCATCTCGCGGCTTGCATGCTTATTATATCGGGGGATGGGGGAAAAAGTCACACGCCCGGGCAAAAACCCGGGCGTGTCTGGTCAAGCCGCTGGATCAGCGTGGGTTATCGGAGAACTCATCTGGGCCGGGGTAAGGGATGGCGCGCACCACCGACTCGAGCAGCGGTTCGTCGGGGACGGACAGCACGGTTTTCATGCGCTCGCTGCCCACCACGATGGTGGGCGTCTTGCGCTCGCCGTCGTTGATCACGCGCACAAAGGCCTCGGCCAGCGGGTCGTGATCGATGTTGACCTCTTCGAACGGGGTTTCATTGTCTTGAAACCAGGAGCGGGCCCAATCGGTGTCTTTACAGCCGGTGCGCCCGTACATCGTGACCTGGGTATAACGTTTCTGGTTGGGTTCCTGCATCATAACCTCCTGTAAACCGCTAATGCAGCCAGTATAACATGCCGGTTTCTGGCAGTTTTCAATATCGGAG
>JBJSYW010000140.1:0-3854 GCA_046089985.1 Chloroflexota bacterium | reverse complement strand
GCCTCGCCGCCCTGGCGCACGCGCCCGATCTGCTCGCGCAGCGCCTGCGCCAGGGCGCGGTGGTGGGCGGCGTTAGCCTGGAACCCTGGGTCACTCTCGTGGATCGAAGTTTGCAGCGTTTCCATACACCTCCCGTTGCTCGAACCTCGAACGCAGCTGAAACCCGCAGCGTGATAAAGAGCGCCTACCGCGCTCCCGGGTTACCCGGGCGCTTGCTCGCGCTTGGGGGCGGCGAAGACAGCCAGGATGATGCTCAGGAAGTACAGCCCGATCATCGGCAGCATCACCAGGCCCATGTTGACCGGGTCGATGGTGGGCGTGATCATCGCAGAAACCACGGCGATGATCACCACCGCCAGCCGCCACTGCTGGGCCAGGGTGCGCGGCCGCACGAAGCCCAGCTTGGCCAGCAGGAAGATCACCAACGGGAATTCAAAGGCCACCCCGATCCAGAACAGCAGGCTGGTGACGAATTTGACGTAGTTGGAGGGGCGTGGCAGGGTGTTGATGCCCATGAAATTGAGCAGGAACGGCAGGGCGGTGGGCATCATCACATAATAAGCAAACGCCATCCCGCCGATAAAGAACAGCGTGGCGATCGGGATAGCCAGCAGCCCGGCCAGGCGCGAGCGGCGGCTCAGCCCCGGCCCGATGAACAGCCACAGCTCGAGGGCGATGTAGGGGAAGGCCAGTGCAAACCCGGCAAAGAGCGAGACGCGCATCACCGTGCTGATTGGCTCGGTGACCTCGATGGCCTGCAGCGAGGCGGCCCCACCCGGCAGCGGGCGGGCCAGGAAGTCCAGCAGGCGGTCAAAATAGGTGAACGCCAGGCCGGTGGTGACGATCAGCGCCAGCACGGCGCGGAACAGGTGCTTGCGCAGCGCGTCCAGGTGCACCAGCAGGTCGGACGGTTGGTCCCAGGCCTTGCTGAGCGCCTCGCCCACCGGGGCGTCCTCGACCTCTTCGGTGAAGAAGGCGCGTATGCCGCTCAGCCGGCGGCCCAGGCTGCGCGCCAGCCAGCGCAGGATGGAGAAGATCAGCCGGAATGGGAAGGTGATGGCGCGCCAGATGTTTCGCATGGGTCTCGCAGGTCAGGTGCAGGTCGGAATCTCCCCGGGGCAGCCGGCGGCTACCATTTGGGGCTGGATGGGCGGTCGTTGGGCGCGGCGTCCGGCTCCGCCGGGCCAGGCGCAGCCGGGGGCGGGGTGGAGGGGGACCATGGCGGCGCCGGCGGGGTGGTCCAGGCGGACAGCCCGGAGACGCCCGGCGGGTTGGTCGCCGCGCCGGTGGGGGGCGCGGCCGGGCCGGTGGGGGGCGCGGCTGCCGCTGCAGCGCTCTTTAACTCGCCCTCGATTTCCTGTGCGGCGTTCTGCAGCGGGTTGCGGATGGAGCGCAGCATGTCGGACTGCTTTTTGAGATCCTGCCCGAGCTGCTTCAACTCGGCGGCCTCGCCTTCCATGCCGGCGTCGCGCATCAGCCGGGTGGGCAGGTTGCGCAGGTCGCGCGAGGTCTGCTGCAGCATCAACCAGGTGGGGGAGGTGACCAGGCGGCGTAAAAAGCGCCCCACCGTGCGCCCGGCTTTGACCATATCGCGTGGGCCGAGCACGATCAGGGCGATAATCACGATGAAGATCAGTTCGGTAACGCCGACGCCAAGAAATTCCATGCCAGAGTGATCCTGCTGCAGGTCAGGCGGAAGCGGCCTGACCGGAGTGGCGTAACTTGTCCTGGATCTCTTCCTGGTGGTTTGCCAGGCTGCCCAGCACGCCGTTGACGAAGCGCGGGGTGCTGTCTGAGCCGAACGACTTGGCCAGCTCAACCGCTTCGTTGATCGCTACCTTGATGGGGGTTTTGCCGAACACGGCGAACTCCCACAGGGCGATGCGCAGGATGTTGCGGTCGATGGCGGCTACCTGGTCCATTGGCCATTCGGGGGCGTGCTCGGCGATCACGCTGTCAAGCGTCCCGAACAGCGGGGTCACGCCGACGACGATCTGGCGTGCAAAGGCAGCCAGTTCAGCGTCGATCTCGTCGTCGTGCAGGCGCTCCTCGAGCACCAGGCCCGGAGCGTGACCGGCGATGTCTATCTCATACAACGCTTGCAGGGCCAGGCTGCGCGCCCTGGTGCGGGACTTCATATCGTTCACGATTCTGCCGCCGCTTCCTTTGCGCCCGCCGCTTCGGCATCCGAATAATCGATGTCTTCGACGTGGATGTTGATCCGCCCGACCGGCATGCCCACCATTTCCGTGATCGCCCGGGCCACATCGCGCTGCACGCGCCGGCCCACGTCACGGATATTGACGCCGTGACCGAAGACCAGATGCAGATCGGCGTATACTGTGCCGTCCTGGATATCGATATGCACGCCGTCGCCGTAGCCGCGTTTGAAATACTTATTGTAATCGCCCGGCACGGGGCTCATGCGCCGCACCCCGGGCACATCCAGGGTGGTGAGCTGCACGATGGTCAGCAGCACCTCCGGGGCGATGGTGGTCTTGCCCTGCACCGGGTAATCGTTGTTCTGGCTGTTTTCCATAATATCCTTCATCCGTTACATCATGACCATGCCGCCGTCCACGCTGAGCACCTGCCCGGTGATATAGCCGGCGGCGTCGGAGGCGAAGAAGCCCACCGCGGCGGCGATCTCTTCCGGTTTGCCCCAGCGGCCCAGCGGGATCATCTTCATCATCCCGTCTTTCAGCTCTTGCGGCAGGTCAACCGTCAGCGCGGTGGGCACAAACCCGGGCGCCACGGCGTTGACCGTGATATTGCGCGAGGCCACCTCGCGGGCCAGCGCCTTGGTCAGCCCGATCAGGCCGGCCTTAGAAGCAGAGTAGTTGGTCTGCCCGGCCTGCCCAGACAGCCCGGAGACGGACGAAATATTGATGATCCGTCCGGCGCGCTGTTTCATCATCGGGCGCACCACCGCTTTGCAGCAGTTCCAGGCGCCTTTCAGGTTGACGTCCAGCACCACGTCCCAGTCGGCTTCGTCCATGCGCATGATCAGCTGGTCGCGCGTCACCCCGGCGTTGTTGACCAGGATATCCACCCGGCCCAGTTCTTTGAGGGTGAAGTCGATCAGGCCCTGGGCGCTTTGCAGGCTGGCAACATCGGCGGTGTAGGCCAATGCCCGGCAGCCGCAGGTGGCGATCAGGTCTTCGGCAGCCTGCTGCGTGTCATCGGTGGTGCGGTCTGCCACAACCACGGCGGCGCCGCGCTGCCCGAAATATTCCGATATAGCCCGGCCGATCCCGCGCCGTCCCCCGGTGATCACGGCAACTTTTCCTTCAAACTCCATCTCTAGCTCCTCCTCCGCCGGTGGCGATGTGGCAAAGCGCGAAAATTATACCGCAGAAACCGGCCCGGCACCGGGCGGCAGGCGCGCTTTGATTGTACTATAAACCCTCCCGAGCGCTGGAAGGTGCGCCGGCTGGTTGGGCGAGCCTGGCATGCGGGGCCGGTTGGGAACTACCGGGCGCAGCTGGGCGTCTACGGCAGGGTATAATTCAGTATCCTCAAACAAAACTGAGAAGGAGCAGCCTCTTATGAAACCGGTTCAATCCTTGTCTGTACGCACCGGCCTGCAGGCCGGCCGCAAGCAGGACCCGAACTCCGGGTACTATCCCGGGCAGCCGGGCTGGTACTGGATGTCATCCGGCTACATCGCCCGCCCCGGGCGGCCGATGAAGGCCTTCACCGGCTGGTATTACGGTCCGGCCCCGTATCAGTACAACCCGCGCGTATATGGCAGCGGGATGGGTGCAGGCGCAGGGGCGTATGGCGCCCCGGGCGACGTGGGCGACGGTACGCTTGCCCCGGACGCGCCATAACGCCGGCGCGGCCGCGCCGGC
>JBJSYW010000139.1:0-3874 GCA_046089985.1 Chloroflexota bacterium | reverse complement strand
CAGGGAATGATCACAATTCGTCAGCTGGTTCGCAATGCATTACGGATGCGACCGGATCGGATCGTGATCGGTGAGTGTCGTGGTGGTGAGGCACTTGATATGCTGCAGGCGATGAACACCGGTCACGATGGCTCGATGACTACCGCCCACTCCAACGGCCCGCGCGATACCTGCTCGCGCATGGAAACGATGACCATGATGGCTGGGATGGACCTGCCGGTGCGGGCGATCCGCGAGCAGATCTCTTCGGCGATCGACGTGATCTGCCACCAGGAGCGCCTGCGAGACGGCACCCGCAAGGTGGTCAACATCACCGAAGTCAGCGGCATGGAAGGCGATGTGATCACCATGACCGATATCTTCGTCTTCGAGCAGACCGGCTTTGAAAATGGCAAAGTGGTCGGGCGCTTGCGCCCGACGGGCCTGCGCCCGAAGTTTATGGACCGGATTGAAGCAGCCGGTGTGCACCTGCCTGCAGCCATCTTTGGCATTGGCGAGCGCCGGCGCTACTAAAAAGGATTGCATCCTGTACCAATCGAGAGTTAAACAATGACTCCAATGCTGTGGATTATCATTATTGGCGCGGGCCTGGTGCTGGTCTTGATCGTGATCGGCATCGCCGTCACCGCTCGCAGCGAGAACACCCTGGTCGAGGAGCGCCTGGGGCGCTACCTGGATGAGGATCAGCTGCAGGAGAAAAAGGCGGAGAAGCCCAAAGCGACCCCGGTGGGCGACTGGCTTAACCGCGCCCTGGAAGGGTCTTCGGTGGGCGGAGGGATTGCCAGGGACCTGGCCCAGGCAGATTTAAAGGTAAAACCTGGCGAATATATCGCCGCCCGGGTGATCGTGGCTGTCGGGGCCGGGTTTATCGGCTGGTACATCAACCGCGGCGCCGGCTTCATGGGCTGGATCGTCACCCTTGCGCTGATCATCGTGGGTTTTATGCTGCCCAAGTACTGGGTCAACGGGCAGAAGAAGAAGCGCCTGATCAAGTTTGACGATCAGCTGGCGGATATGCTCAACCTGATGGTGAACGGCCTGCGCGCCGGTTACTCGAACCTGCAGGCGATGGAAGCGGTCAGCAAAGAGATGCCCTCCCCGATCAGCGATGAGTTCCGCCGGGTGGTGCAGGAGATCCAGCTGGGCCTGGTGATTGAAATTGCCCTGGATAATCTGATCCGGCGCATCCCCAGCCCCGACCTGGACCTGGTGGTGACGGCGATGAACGTGCAGCGTGAAGTGGGTGGTAACCTGGCGGAGATCCTGGACACGATCTCCTACACGATCCGTGAGCGCGTGCGTATCAAAGGCGAGATCCGGGTGCTGACCTCGCAGGTGATGTACTCCGGTCGCTTCCTGGCGATGATGCCGCTGATTATCGCCGGCATCCTGTGGGTGTTGAACCGGGACTACATGATGCAGTTCTTCAATCCTGAGACCCGCCTGGCGGGTATTGCGGTGCTGATTGTGGCCGCGATCATGGTTGCCAGTGGTTATTTCGTGATGGTGCGGATTGCGACGATTGAAGTCTAGGTCGTTTGAGCGTCGGTTAGTGGAGGTGGCCCGATGAGTCCCCTGATTTTTATTGTGTTGATTGTGCTGGTTCTAGGCGGCGCGGTCGCCTTGATTGTGGTTGGGATGCGCGACACGCGCGACAGCGACCCGCTGCAGCAGCGCCTGGCGGAGTTTGCCGCCCGCGGCGAGCAGGTCAGCCTGGAAGAGATTGAGCTGTCGCAGCCGCTGACCGAGCGTGTGATTATTCCAATCGCACGCCGGCTGGGCGACTTTGTGACGCGCTTTACCCCGCAGAACGCGCTGCAGTCAACGGCGCGCAAGCTTGAACTGGCAGGCAACCCGCGCGGGCTGGAGCCGGCAACGTTCTGGGCGATGCGCATCGTGGCGGCGGTGGCGATTGCAGCGTTTATGATCTTCATCTTCAGCGTGGGCAGCATGCAGTTCAGCCTGAGCCGCAAGGTGCTGATGACGGCGGCTTTCGTGGGCATCGGTTTCTACGTGCCCGAGATGCTGATCACCAGCAAGATCCAGCGCCGGCAGAAGGCGATCCGCAAGGCCATGCCGGATGCGCTGGACCTGCTGACCATCTGCGTGGAGGCCGGGCTGGGCTTTGACGGCGCGATGCAGAAGGTCAGCGAGAAATGGGACAACGAGCTGTCCAACGCCTTTTCGCGGGTGATCCGGGAAGTGCAGCTGGGCAAGCTGCGCCGGGAGGCGATGCGCGATATGGCCGACCGCATCGGCATCCCGGAGATGACCAGCTTTGTGGCAGCGATTATCCAGAGTGAGCAGCTGGGTGTGAGTATGGCGAAGGTGCTGCGCATCCAGTCGGACCAGATGCGCATTAAGCGCCGCCAGATGGCCGAAGAGCAGGCCCACCAGGCGCCGATCAAGATGCTGATCCCGATGGCGCTGTTGATCTTCCCGTCGATTTGCATTGTGCTGATGACCCCGGCGGCGTTGATGCTGTTCCGCTCGTCGCTAGCCGGTATGTTCTAGAGGCCGGCTCGTCCGACGTCACAAAACCTGGTAAGCCGTGAGGTGCAATGACGGCGCCAAGACCTGCAGGTCGAACGCTTTATCGTCTGTACCAATTGGCCTGGACTGGATTGGACTGGCTGTACCCGCCGCGGTGTGGTGGGTGCAGCCAGTTGCATCAACGCTGGTGCCCTGAGTGCCAGGCCCAGGCCCGCCGGCTGCCCGACCGGGTGTGCCGGCGCTGCGGCGAGCCGCTGGCGCGCGGCGCGCTGTGCGCAGCCTGCGCCGACCGGCCCCCTGCGTACCAGGCGCTGCGCTCGTGGGGCTTCTTTGAAGGCCCGCTGCGCGGCGCCCTGCACCGCCTTAAGTACCAGCGCGATATTGCCCTGGGCGAAGCGCTGGCGCGCCACCTGGTGCAGCTGTTGGGCGAGCTGGGCTGGCCGGTGGACCTGGTGACGGCTGTGCCGGCAGGGGTTGCCCGCCTGAGAGAGCGAGGATATAATCAGGCAACTTTTTTGGCGATCCCTCCGGCCCTGGCGTTCGGCGTGCCGTACCGTTCCAAAGCGCTGGTTAAGCTGCGTGATACCCCCACCCAGGTCGGCTTGAATGCGGCGCAGCGGCGGGCCAATATCGCTGGAGCGTTTGCGGCGCAGCCGGCGCTGGTAGACGGGCGGCAGGTGTTGGTGATCGACGATGTCACCACGACCGGCGCAACCATCCAGGCCTGCGCCGAAGCATTGTTGAGTTCCGGAGCGCGCCAGGTTTACGGGCTGACTCTGGCGCGTGCCGTATAAATTTTGCCGAGCTGGGCAAAATCCTTTCATCCTGAACCAGGAGGCTAATATGACAGTCGAAGTTGAAATCTATGCACGCAGTATGGAAGTGACGGACCGCATCAACGACTATGTGACCAAGAAAGTTTCCAAGATAGACCGTTATCTTCCAGGCATCGAAGAAGCCCGCGTAGACCTGGCCTACGTAAAGTCTGCCCGCAGCTCAACCGACCGCCAGGTAGCCCAAATTACCGTGCGGGGCAAGGGTTTCATCCTGCGCTCTGAAGAGCGCGCCGATGACATCTTCGCCGCCTTCGATACTGCCCTGGATAAGATGCAGCGCCAGATCGAGCGCCTGAAGGGGAAACGCCTGCGCAGCCGCGTGGAAGGCAAGCCCACCGGCGAGATCGCCGAAGCGCAGGAGCCGGTGGCCGAAGAAGAGACCGGCGAACTGGGTCCGGTGATCGCCCGCCACAAGACCTTCCGGTTGGCTCCAATGGACGAATTGGAAGCCGTGGAGCAGATGCTGCTGCTGGGCCACGAAAACTTCTTTATTTTCTACAACGCCAATAGCAACGCGGTCAACGTGCTGTACCGCCGCCGCGACG
>JBJSYW010000138.1:0-3997 GCA_046089985.1 Chloroflexota bacterium | reverse complement strand
CGGCCGAGCGCGCCTTGCTGCAGCAGTTTGGCAACCAGGCAGTGCTGATGCTGCCGCTGGTGGTCGGGCGCATCCCGCAGGTCTTCGGGCTGATCGAGTTGTTCCGCAAAGCCAACAGCCGGCCCTTTGCGCCGGGCGAACTGGCGATGGCAGAGAGCTTCGCCTCGCAGGCGGCAGTGGCGCTGGAAAACGCCCGCCTGTACGAGGAGAAACAGCGCCAGGCGGTGATCGACGAGTTGTGCGGGATATACAACCGGCGCGGCCTGTTCGAGCTGGCCCGGATCGAGTTTGAACGCTCACAGCGCTTCAACCGCCCGCTGGCGCTGTTATTTATCGATATCGACCACTTCAAGCAGTTCAACGACCGCTACAGCTACGCGGTGGGCGACCAGGTGCTGCGCCAGGTGGCCGACTGTATTGGCGTCAAAGTGCGCGAGTTCGACCTGCTGGGGCGCTACGGCGGCGAGGAGTTCGTTGTGCTGCTGCCCGAGGCCGATGCGAAGGTGGCCCGGCAGGTGGCCGAACGGGTGCGCCAAGCCGTGCAGCGCTTATCGATCAGCACCGGGCTGGATGAGACCTCGGTCACGGTCAGCATCGGCGTAGCGTATAAAGACCTCGCTACCGAGAACCTGGAAACGCTGCTTGAGCTGGCCGGGCAGGCCCTGCACGAGGCAAAAAACGCCGGCCGCAACCGGGTGGTTGCAGCCGGCGGGTCGAACCTGTTCGGGGCTGCAGCCGGCAGTTCCAGCCTGGCTGCGGCTGAACCGGCCGCTCCGGCGGTTGTGCCGCCTACTTCGCCAGGAGCTTCGCCGCCTCCCGGTCCAGCGTGGCGATAAAGCGCCGGTAGAGCGCCATCGCTTCCGCCGCTGAATCGGCGATCGCCGTCACCCCCACCCGGCCCATCTCGCCCACACCGGTGATAATATGCATCACCACCCCGCTCTGCGTAGCGTGGTTATAGTGCAGCTGGTGGTGGCTGACCAGGTCGAACAACTGCTGGCTGGTGAAAGCCCGGTAGGCTTCCGATTCGATGTGGTCGCTGGAGACGTAATACTTGGGCCGGCCCTGGTTGGTTTCAAAACAGCCCGACCGCGGGTCATACCGGCCGTCGGTCAGGTACTGCAGGATCAGGAACGGGGCAGTGGTGCCGCCCTTACGCAGGTTGACCTCGATGGCGTACGAATCCCAGCTGCCATCCTCCTGTTTCACCACCACGAAATCCAGCGCAAAGCGCCCCATGATGCCTTCGCGCGCCAGGCGCTCGCCAACCCGTGCTGCGTCGCCCATGATCGCCCCGGAATAGGCCGGGTCGGCGGGGAAGATCGCCCCCAGGTAGCTCTGCCCGCTGGGACCGCCCAACATCTGATCGTGGGTGGAGAGCAGTTCAACCTGGCCCAGCGGGGTGGCGCGCAGCTGGGCGCTTGGGCTGCGGATCTCCTGCCCTTCCAGGAACTCTTCTACAATCGCCCCGTTGCGGACCAGCGTAGCGGCATACTCATCGAAGTGCGCCCCGCCGGCCTCGAGCTGCATCTGCTCCACCCGCTGCGCCAGCGCCGGCAGCTCGCCGGGCGCGCCTGGCTCGGGCAGCCCCATCAGGTTGACCAGCGCGTTGCCCATCCCGCTGGCGCTTTCATTCAATTTCACCACAACCCGCTTTAACGCCGGGCGCTGGGCACGGATGCGAGCGATTGACTGCACCACCTGTTCGATGCTGTACAGGTCTTCAAAGCCCAGCGGGTGTTTCACTCCCTCCTCGGCGAAGATGCGCCGGCAGCCGCTCTTGGTGCCGAAAGCAAAAAAGCGCGGGTCGGCGGCATACATCGGGATGCCCAACTGCAGCGCCAGCTCACGCTCCAGGTTGGAAGTGGTGAACGGCACCAGATGCGCCTGGGATGGATCGGAGATCAGGGAGCGGATTTGCCGCACCAGCTGCGGCCGATCGAGCAGCTTCTCGCTCAACGGGCGGGCCGAGCCATCGGCCGGCGAGACCAGGAACAGCCGCTTGCGGGCGCTGGCGCCCACCATCCCGGGCAGCAGCCCCAGGTAGTAATCTACGATCTCGGGCTGGATCACCTGGGAGGTGATGTAGATCATGCGGATGCCCGGCTTACGCAGCAGGAACAGCATAAACAGCAGCCGCTCCTCATAGGCCTGGTGAACGATGCTGGTCATCGGGAAGTCGACGCTCATCGACGGCGCCACCACGATGGTGCGCTCCTGCCCCTCGGCCTCGGCTACGGCTGAGCCGATCTCTTCCCACATCCCGACCAGTTTTTGCTGCAGCTGCTCGAATTCGTCCATGGTGTGCTCCCTTCGGTTGCTCTAGCGTTGGTGTTCCCTACACCCACCGAATCTGCCTACGCGTAGCGGCGGTGCAGCAGGTCCAGCATGTGCACGTTGATCTCCCACTGGTCTGCCACCGGCATGCGCGTATAAGGCAGGGCCGGCAGGTAGGGAGTGGGGCCAAATTCGGTGGTGATGGTGAAGCGCGCCGCGCCCTCCCGGCGGCGCTGCTCGATGATGCGGTCCCACCAATCCAGGTGGGCCGCCAGCGCCGCGGCCCACTCAGGAGCGCGTGGGTCGGGCGTCTGCGGACCTTCGGCGTGGCCTACCCGGGCGTGGATATGGTCGGCGCGTGAAATGGCCAGCGCCAGCGCCGGCTGCTGGTCTTCCAGCAGCGATTCCGAGACCACGCACCAGTGCGAGAAATCGGCCGCGATGCGCAGGGCCGGATCGGCCTCCAGGAAGCGGACGGTGGAGGCGGCGCAGAAGCTGAACTTGCCGCGGTGCGTCTCGTGCAGGATCTTCACCCCGCGGCGGGCGGCGATCTCCTGGGCGGCGTCGATCATGCACCGGTTATGCTCGTAGGGAAACCAATCCCGCCCGGTCTGGCTGTTGATCAGCAGCGGGCGGGCATCGGCCAGGTTCTCCAGCCGCCGGCAGTACTCGTCCAGGTGGGCCGCCGGGTCGGGGTTGACCGTCTCCCAGTGCTGGGCGATCAGCTGCAGGCCCTGACCCTCCAGCGCTTGCAGAATGCGGGCGCGCTGCGCCGGATCATCCAGCGGCAGCGACATTTCGACTCCATCGTACCCGGCCTGGCGGACTTTAGCAGCAAACGCTTCGATGGGCAGGTCCAGGCTGCCCCAACGTGGACAGAAATACAACAGCTGCACAATAGGATCCTTTTCCGGCCGGCGCTCCGGCCAACGGCTAATATTCGTCGTAAGCGATCTGCGCCGCCGGTACGCCCAGGTTTTTCAGCATCACCGATGCGGCCTGGATCATCGCCGGCGGGCCGCACAGGTAGTAGTCCACCGCCGCCGGATCGGGGTGCTGCGCCAGGTAAGCGTCTAGCAGCGCTGCGTGGATGAAGCCGCGCAGCCCCTGCCAGGCGTCCTCCGGCCGCGGCTCGGAGAGCGCCAGGTGAAAGCTGAAGTTGGCGTGCTGCTGCGCCAGCCGCTCGAAATATTCCAGGTAAAAGGCTTCCTGCAGTGAGCGCGCCCCGTACCAGTAGCTGACCCGGGCCTGCGTGCGCTGGGTCTCCAGCAGGGAGGACAGGTGCGCCCGCAGCGGGGCCATGCCCGCCCCGCCGCCCAGGTAGATCTTCTCCTGCTCGCCCGGGCGGACGTGGAACTCGCCGAACGGCCCGCCGGCGGTGACGATATCGCCGGGTCTCAGCCCGAAGACGTAGGCCGAGCCGCTGCCCGCCGGGCAGTCCACCCCACGCGGCGGTGTAGCCAGCCGCACGTTGAAGCGCAGGTCGCGGTCAACCGTCGGGTTGGTCGCCAGCGAGTAATTGCGCCGGGCCGGGACCGGGTTGGCCGCTCGCAGATCGAACAGCCCGCCCGCCTGCCATTCGGGCAGGTAGCGCTCGTCCACAACCACATCCCGCAGTGTGCGCTCCGGGTAAGCCGGGATATCCAGCTGCAGGTAGTCGCCCGGGCGGTACTCCGGCAGCGCCGTGCCGCTCACCGGCTCCAGCACCAGCTCTTTGATG